>JBCAWW010000079.1:0-11544 GCA_038534415.1 Bacteroidota bacterium
TTTGTTCTCAAGGCCAAGAGTAAGGGAGTCACGCCAATCGTAGGCTGCGAATTTTACATCATAGATGGAGATGCTACCCAACGCGAAAAAGGGACCAAGCGCTACCATCAGATCATGTGGGCCAAAGATACCGAAGGCTACCACAATTTGGTTAAGCTCTGCTCTTATGGCTATACCGACGGCTATTACTATAAACCAAGGATTGACAAATCGATCCTTAGGCAGCATGTGGGAGGATTGATCGCCTCGACTTGCTGTTTGGCCGGAGAGGTCAATCGTAACCTGATTGATAAGGGTGAAAAAGAAGCTGAGGAGAAGTTATTTGAGTATCTAGATCTCTTCGGTAAAGAAAACTACTATATCGAGATTCAGCGCCATACTTTGGGTGATATGGAGAAGTGTAATCTTTGGCTGCTCAAAATGGCCAAAAAGCATGATCTCCGGGTGATCGCTACCAATGATGTGCATTATGTCAATGAAGAAGATAGTGAGGCCCATGACCTTCTTCTTGCCCTGCAAACTCAATCCGACTATACCGACCCTAACCGTTTTCGTTTTACGGACGACAAAGGGCGACTCAACCCGCGTTTTTTCTTCAAAACGCAGGATGAGATGGCAGATCTATTTCATGATGTACCCGAATCCCTAGAAAATACGCTCCACTTGGCAGAACGTTGCCAGTTTGAGATGAATCTCGCCGGGGACATGATCCTGCCTCAATACAAAGTACCAGAGGAATATGAGGATATGGACGCTTATTTGGCGGCCATGGTATGGGAACGCGCCCCCAAACGTTATCCGGAGATCACCACCGAAATTCGAGAACGAGTCGAGCATGAGCTCAAGATCATGAAGAAAATGGGCTATGCCGGTTACTTCTTGATTGTTCAATCGTTTACAACCGAAGCGCGAAATCGAGGCGTATATGTCGGTCCAGGTCGTGGCTCTGCCGCAGGTAGCGTAGTGGCCTATATCCTTGGGATCATTGATGTAGATCCGCTTGAGTATGATTTGCTCTTCGAACGATTTTTGAATCCAGAGAGGGTTTCCCCTCCAGATATTGATATTGACTTTGATGATGAAGGACGTCAGGAAGTTATCGACTACGTAATCGGCGAATACGGGCGTAAGTCAGTGAGTCAGGTAATCACCTACGGAACCATGGGGGCCAAGACCGCCTTGCGGGACGTAGGACGCACCTTGGGCATTCCCCTACAAGAGGTAAACCGCATCGCCAAAATGATCCCTGATCGTCCAGGCATTACCTTCAAAAAAGCCCTCGATAAAGAAAACAATCCCGATTTCGCAGGCGAACTAGGCCAACTCTTTCAAAGCAAAGATCCCATCATCAATAAAATGATGCGTTTTGCCAAAACGCTTGAGGGTACGGCAAGGCATACCGGGATTCACGCTTGTGCCGTGATCATCGCGCCTGGTGATGTGAGTAACTTTGCTCCCGTCGCCACCGGTAAGGACAATGCCCTCATCACCCAGTACGATGGACCAATGGCCGAAAAGTGCGGCCTCTTGAAAATGGACTTCCTCGGTTTGAGGACGCTCTCCATCCTCAAGACTGCCATCAAGCTGACCAAAGAAAATCATGGCGTAGTCATTGATCCGGATGAAATTGACCTCAATGACAAAAAGACCTATGAGCTATACCAAAGAGGAGATACAGTAGCTACTTTCCAGTTTGAGTCCGACGGGATGCGTAAATATCTCAAGGGACTCCAGCCGACCAATATAGAGGACCTAATTGCGATGAATGCCCTCTATCGTCCCGGTCCGATGGACAATATCCCCTCTTTTGTCAATCGTAAGCATGGCCGGGAACCGATCATCTACCCGCACGATATGCTCGAACCGATCCTAAAAAACACCTATGGGATCATGATCTACCAAGAGCAGATTATGCAGGTAGCGAGGACCATGGGACAATATAGCATGGGAGGAGCCGACTTGCTGAGACGTGCGATGGGTAAGAAGAAGCACGACGTCATGGCCAAGGAGAAAGTCAACTTTCTCGCCGGTGCTGCCAAGCAAGATGTTTCTGAAAAGGTCGCCAATGAGGTTTGGGCCTTGATGGAAAAGTTTGCCTCCTACGGATTTAATAAGTCCCACGCCGCGGCCTACTCTATCCTTGCCTTCAAAACCGCCTATATGAAGGCTCACTACCCTGCCGAATATATGGCAGCGGTATTGACACACAACGTCAGCGATATCAAGAAGATTACCTTCTTTATTGAGGAATGTCGCCGCATGGGCATCGAAGTGCTACCGCCAGATGTCAATGAGTCAAAGGCCTTGTTCTCGGTCAATAAAGATGGGCAGATTCGCTTTGGACTAGAGGCCATCAAAGGAGTCGGGCACGCAGTGGTCGAGGAATTGATCAAGCAACGTGAAGAAGAAGGGCCCTTCGATTCGATATTTGA
This sequence comes from Bacteroidota bacterium, assembly GCA_038534415.1. GTDB lineage: Bacteria > Bacteroidota > Bacteroidia > J057 > J057 > JBCAWW01. The sequence goes on from JBCAWW010000079.1 coordinate 2,433, forward strand.
TATTACCGTTCGGATGCCAATCCGCTCCATCAGTCGTAAAACCCTAGAATCTTTGGTTTATGCAGGCGCTTTAGACTGCTTTGGGGTTGAACGCTTTCAGTACTTCCTCCCCGCCAATATCCGCGAGGAGGCCACAGTGCTCGAAAAGTCTGTCAGCTATGGCACCAAATTGCAAATGGAGCGCAATTCGCCCCAGGTAAGTCTATTTGGCGATGCCACTGGGGGCAATGAGGCAAGTCAAATGCCGACCATTCCGATGGGGACCCTGCAGGATGGAGAAATCTTGGAAGCATGGAGTGAGCTAGAGAAACTCAATTACGAAAAAGATATGATCGGTTTCTATCTCTCGGGCCATCCCTTAGATAGATATAAATGGCAGATAGATGCCTTTACCAATTGTAATCTAGGTGAGATCGAGGAGGATAAGCGGCCGCGTGAGATCAAGACTGCGGGTATCGTCACCAGCGTCCGAGAACGTATCTCCAAACGAGGGAATAAGTTCCTTTCCTTTACGATTGAGGATTTCTTCGATTCCTTTGAGATTGCTCTGTTTGGCGATCAATACGAGAAGTTTAGAGGGCTCATCAGACAAGATGAGATGCTGTATATCTCAGGCAATTATCAGGCGCGACGCTATGATCCAACCGACTTTGAGCTACGTATCCAGGAGATTCGTCTGATGACTGAGGATCTATTTGACAAGATGGTTCGTCATTTATGTATTGAGATCCACAACAATGATCTTACCGACGTGCTGCTCAATCAATTGACGACCCTTTTTGAGACCAATCGAGGGACAAAAGACCTCAAGTTTCGCATCAAGGACGAATCAGTCTACGCAGATATTTCGATGATCAGCTCGGAGTGGAAGGTTTCGCCTAGCACTGAGATGGTCCAAGAGTTAGAGGAGCTAGGCATCAAATATACTTTGGTGTAGGTATCACCCTTCGGGGAACGCTTCTATCGTTCCCCGAAGGGTGAAAAAACCAGAAACTACTCCTGTCCTACCGCCTGAAGATCCTGCAACTTACGGATCGTAATTCTTCTCCGGTCGAAATCCAACAGTCCTTGTTCCCTAAACTGATTCAGGACGGTGGTTACGGTTTGCCGCGAAGTACCCGTATAGGAGGCAATCTCTTGATGAGTCAGATAGTTGCGCAAGATCACATTGCCAACCAAGTCGGTACGTCCCCCCTTATCTGCCTGCTCAAGCACGTACTCAGCAATCCGAGTTTTGGCATCCTTAAACAATAAAGAAGCGAGGCGTTTTTGAGAATAGATCACGCGTTCTCCCATGAGACGATGCAGGTATTTGCGAAATCCATCTGTGTTGCGCATCATGTCTACGACCTGATCTTTATGCAGCATACAAAGCTCGGTGTTCTCAACTGCTTGAGCATAATCAGAGCGTTTGTCTTCTCCATAAACCGCCAACTCCCCAAACACCTCGCCTTCAAACAAGACTGCCTTGATCAATTCATTGCCATCTTCAGTATAACCCGCAATCTTGACAGCTCCCTTATGGATAAAGAAAACCTGGTCAGCGGTATCATCACTAAAGTAGATGAATTCGTTCTTCTTGAAGGAACGCTTTGGGTTTTTATCATACTTATCTTGCCCGCCGGTGATGGGGCAGAAGAATTGGAAAAGATTGACTTCTTCTAGAAACCAAATATTGCTTTCCTGACTCATAAGCGTGGTGCGTTTTGAAAAGAAACTTGAAGATAAAGGTTTGTGTTGCTATCAAACAACGCAAACCTAAAGAAGAGGTTCCGGAAAACACAATCTCATGTCGCTAACAAGACAGATTCCATGAAATTGTAAAACAACTGTGATCTTTTCGTGATAATTTGAGGCCTAATGCCCAAAATCCATCACTCCAGCCTCCACTTTCATCTCTAAGAAATTTTCTTGCGGAGGGATAGGACAAGACCAGCCATCTGAGTATGCGCAGTAAGGATTATAACATTTATTGAAATCAATCATGACCGTTTCTCCCTTAGGGATCCGCATGTCAAGGTAGCGCCCACCGCCATAGGTTTCTTGCCCATTGGTGAGATCGGTAAAGGGGAGAAAAAGATAGTCTTCATAGCCGGGCATGCGTGCCGTTTGAGGACTAAAATAGGCGGTAAGGGTCCACTGTTTGCCTTCCAATTCAAAATGCAGCTTGGCATAAGGCACAAAGGTCTTTTGACGATCAGGATTGCTGGTCGGCATCAGGAAGGGTTCGCCATCTTGTACCCGTTCGACCTTGGCCTCGACTAAAAAGGCGTAGTTGCCATCAAAATAATGGTTGCCTTTGAAGTTGGGGGCTGCTTCACGTAAAGGGGAGTGGGCTGGGTCTTTAAATTCTGCTTCTTTCTCTAAACGGTACTTGCTCAATTTTTTGAGGTATCGTTTGGCTTTACCGTTTGGGGCCGCACTGATCAGCGTAGCCGCAAGAAATATCCACAGAATTCGAGCCATAACTTATTCAGATTTATTGACAATCGCGTCGATGCTAGTACGGGCAATAGGATGATAGTTTTCTCTTGCTCCGGCATAGATATCGCGGGCCAGTTCTTCTTGCCCTGTCGCCATCATCGCATTGTAGAGAGGAGACAAAAACTTACGTCTACCAACTTTTGTCAAAAAACTCCGCATTGCGGGGTAAGCCGCCTCATACTTACTGACGACGGCCTGCTGGTACCAAGCACATTGTAGTTCGGAATTTGTGCGCTGAGTAAAGCCAAAAGCCTTATCGAGACGCTGCATATGTTCTTGTGAAAGCGAGTCAGGTAAAGTGCGGATAAAATGGAGCCATTCGTGCGTACTCCAATCATCGACTTCCAATTGTTCTGCAGGTAGGCCTGCAATCCAAGAGGTAAGGTTTTCAGATACCTTTTGAAAGCGGACAGACTTCGCGACGGGGATATTGTCAGGGATACCGGTCTGGTTTACCCATTGCTCAACTCTGATGGTTTCATTTGCGCTTGGATGCGCACTAAGGAGTTTGCTATCCAACTCAGCTAGAAAAGTCTCCGTATCCATGGTCTGGAAAGCATGGCTATTGAAGTAAGATTTGAGGAAGGCATCAAACTCCGCACGGCCTACGGTTTCTTCGATCAAGCGTAAGAAGTAATATCCCTTATCATATGCGATGGAAGTCATCCCATCGTCGGGATTACGACCACTCAGATCTAAAGCCAAGCGCGTATCAGGGTTTTCGAGGCCCATCTCTGAAACCTCTCCAATCAAATCTTGATAGCTGATATATGCCAACATCTCAGAATAATCGCGCCCTTTGAGGGCTTCCATGATGCGGTTTTCAAAGTAAACCGTAAAGCCTTCGTTGAGCCAGAAATCGTTCCAGGTGGCATTGGTAACAAGATTACCTGACCAAGAATGCGCTAACTCATGAGCGACTAACGAAACCAAGGAGCGGTCGCCGGCCAAGATAGTAGGCGTAGCAAAGGTTAGGCGTGGGTTCTCCATACCACCAAAGGGAAAGCTTGGGGGCAGGACAATGATATCGTAGCGTTCCCATTTGTATGGGCCGTATAATTCTTCGGCGATATCGATCATCGCTTCAACCTCCGCAAACTCATTAGTAGCGGCGGCCAAAACGCTGGGTTCTGCGTAAACACCAGAGCGTTCTCCGAGGGAGCCAAACTCTATATCTCCAACGGCCAAGGCCAAGAGATAAGCAGGAATTGGCTGATCCATATTGAAGACATAAACCCCATCCTCACTTTTTTCGGTAGGGTTGGTGGCGCTCATCACGGCCATCAAATCTTTGGGAACTTTGACTCTTGCACTATAAGTAAAGCGAATACCAGGGCTATCTTGTATGGGCACCCAAGTACGTGCCAAGATCGCTTGCGACTGAGTCAAAAGGAAAGGATGACGCTTATCCGCAGTCAAAGAAGCAGGCAAAAATTGTAATGCCTCAGCCTCAGGACTGGTTGCGTATTCGATGTGGACGTAGGTGGTATTTTCCTCGATTGGGATGGTGATAGATTGACCCATAACCGGATCATCAGGGCCCAATACAGGCTGGACAGTCTTGGTATCCAAGCGATTAGGAGAGATCTGTACACTACTGATGGTCAATCCTTTGCCATCCAATACAATTTCTCTAGCACCTTTTTGGGCCTCGATTCCGAGGACTGCGGTACCAATGAGTTGTTGGGCATCAAAGTCTACTTCAATATCGAGGTCCAATTGAACCACTTTAGCGATATCGGGTAGCGCGTATGAGTGAGGATCTTGTTTGGGCATATCCTGAGAGTTTACTACATCACAGGCAGTAAGCAATAAGGCAGCGCCTATGAGCAATAAACAAAAACGACTGACGATCATATACTTGGCTAGGTGTTTGGGGGCGTAAATTTACGCAAATCCCATAAATCAGCAAGTCTTAGAGGAGAAAGAAATTAAGGCCATCCCTTATGAATACTGTGAGCGGATTTTAACGTCAGGAATGGCCTCTTAGTCGTGAAGAAGTGTGATCTACTTTAATGTACATTAAGCACTTCCGTGTAGTAAACGCAAGCTAATGGACGGATATAAAAAATCCTAATAATGTAACAACATTGAAACTAATTTCTTTTAAGGAGCGACCTGGCCTTTATTGCGGCGACATCTTTCGCTACAATACTTGACATTTTCCCAATCCTTGGCCCATTTTTTTCGCCAAGAAAAAGGCAGGCCACAGACCTTGCAGACCTTTTGGGGGAGGTGTTGTTTCTTCATCTCAGCTATTTTTGAGGGCCCATTTTTCTCGATCTCTATTGACGTGCCTTCCCAATATCCGCCGGGCTTCTTTTTGTACTGCGGGATGGTTTTGGTGCTGCCAAAGTCGATCACGCGCATAGGCATGCGTCTTTTTGATATCAACAATGGGGAGTGGATAGTCCTCTCCTTTGCGAAAGCCATAAAAGGATTCTTCCATAGCCGTAATCTGCCACGGCCTATGCCTAAGCGCTATCGGTAGCACTGCTAACTCGGGCAGCCATTTGGTAATAAATACTGCCTCTGGATCATTTTTTTGGGATTGTAATAGCGGGTTGTAAATGCGCAAGGTGTTGACGCCTGTTGCTCCAGATTGCATCTGAAACTGCGGATAATGAATACCCGGCTCAAAGTCCAGAAACATGCGACCTAAAAACAAAGCGCCTCGCTTCCAGTCAAGCCACAAATGATGGGTCAAAAAGGAAACGAGCATCGCACGTAGTCTGAAATTTAGATAGCCCGTTGATTTGACACAGCGGATGGCAGCATCCACTAAGGGATAACCCGTATGCCCCTGCTCCCAAGCGCGATAATGGGCCTCGTTCCAATCGCGACGGATGAGGTCATAGCCTCGGTTTAGGTTTTCAAATTCCTGGCGGTCTTCCGCTTCAAATTTTTGAATAAAGTGATCGTGCCAAAGTAGGCGGGAGCGAAAGCTTTGCAAAGCCTTAGGGTCGGCCCCTGCTTGCAACGCCATTTGCGAGGCTTGAAACACCTGGCGAATCGATACATTGCCCCAAGCGATATAGGGAGAAAGTCTAGAGCAGGCCTTGCGGGAGGCCTCCGGCTGGGAAATATGATGGTTATAATTGCGATAACGCCCCTTTAGAAAGCTCTGCAAATAACGCCAAGCTCGACTCTCGCCGCCGACCTGCATATGGGGATCTTCTAGCTTGAAATCTAACGGTATATCCGCTCCCTGCCAGAGAGAGGAGCGTTCCTCGGAGAGGTCCAAACCCACAAAAGCGTCCCAATCGACCTGCTCTTGTGGGGATTTGAGCGAAGCAACCAAAGTTTGAGGCCAAGTCTTGCGGTCTCTTAATGCGCGAATCACACCTCCATAGGGATACTCCTGCCAGCTTACCCCTGTACCTCGACACCATTTTTGGACTGCCTTATCCCGATCATAAGTGATACGCAAACCGCTCTCTTGGTAGGAATAAAGCTTTCGGATTTTATATTTTTCTTGGATCTGTCCCAGAACGTCTAGCACTTCCCGATGGGCGATCAGCAGAGAGTGGCCGCGTTCGCCGAGGCGGAGTTGCATATCCTCCAAAGACTGCCAAACAAAGCGCCAGTGCCGTAAATCATAGTCTTGGGCAGCCATCAAACTCGGTTCGAAACAATACAATAGCAATACCGGCAATCCCTCCGCAGCGGCCTGACTGAGGGCCGCATGGTCGGCAAGACGCAGATCACGTTTGAACCAGACAATGTTGATTGCTTTCACATAAAACAATACCTATAGCTTGCCATTTTGTTTGTGGCAGGGAGGTGCTATCTTCCCAGCATGAAAATCCGTCTGGGCATATGGGAAGGGCTGTTTTATGCAGCTTTGCTATTGATTTATGGCCTTAGCCGTAATCCCTATCCCGAATTTGGGGATTCTTTGGGCTTTGTTTATCACGCTAGTATTGGCTTTGATTGGGCGACGAATGCGACTAGTCACTTTTTGTATGCCAATCTCAATCATGTCCTGGTGGTCCTACTCCCCTTTTTGTCTCCAGTATTGGTGTTGAGCTTGGTTTCGCTGCTATTTGGGATATTGAGTGTAGAACAGCTCCGTCAGCTAGGGCTAAGCCTAAAACTCGAGCCTGCGGCGGCCCTTTTTGCAGCGGCCATCTTTGCCTTAGGTTTTAGCTGGTGGCGGCAAGTAGTCACAATCGAAGTCTACAGTATGCAATTGTTTTGGGTGCTGAGGATGCTGGTTTTGATGAGCAGAGATGAGGAGGAGGGGATATATCGTAGAGGCTGGTGGGTGAGTTTGTTATATGGTTTGAGTCTATTGGCGCATATCCAAAATCTATTGTTACTACCTCTTTGGCTCTATTATTATTGGCGCGGACGTACCCGCCATGTATCGATGGTTTCGGCTGTTTTGGCAATCCTTTTATTTGGGGTCCTTTTTATTTCAGCCTCGCTGCGCGGAACGAATACTTATGCAGCGATCTTTTTTGATCGGCAGTTTCAAGGGGAGGTGATGCAATTTGAAATGCTCACCATCTTAAAGGGCTTTGCCCGTAGTCTTGGCTATCTGGCTTATAACTTTCATGTATTTTTGGTACCGATCGCTTGGGGCTTATGGCTTTGGCTGCGTGAAAGAAAGGCTTGGATACTGGCCCTAATAGGCGCGAGCTTGCTGTTTTGGGGCTTTGCTATGCGCTACAATGTCAATGACAATTATGTCTTCTTTTTGATGCCGTATGGAGTCTTGGCTATTGCAGGAGGCTTGGGCTACCAAAAGATCGCCCAAGGACGCAAATGGGAGCAATGGGGCTTTGCTTTGAGTAGCCTATCTATATTGGTTTATTTGCTTGCGCTATTCGCCGCCACCCAAGTGCCCGAGCTCAATCGTTGGGCCGAGCCCAAAGCCTACAAAGGGGGTCTCAAATATTATCTATATCCGGGCCGGGCTTCAGCTCCCGATCCCGTAAAGCTTGCTCAGCAGATCCAAAATGGCGAAATCCCTGCGATCCCAGATTTTGATCGCTACGAAATGGCCCTTAAAGTGGGAGAAGTCTCGCACAAAAAATATTAGTCTCAATTTTCCTGCCTAAATTGGGGTATGGATTCCCTGAGCTTGCGCTTTAAATTATTTGGTTTTCCCGTTACGATAGAACCCACCTTCTTTTTGTTGGGGCTGCTTTTTTATCGGATGGCTGGCACACCGCTAGCTACCCTCGAAGTGATGGTATGGGTATTGATCGCCATCATGGTGCACGAACTTGGGCATGCATTTGCAATGCGCCAGTTTGGTCTCTCGCCAAGTATCCGCCTACACATGATTGGCGGCATGGCCTATTGGGAAAAGAATGCGGGAGCGCCGCTTTCTAATCTGCAACAGATATGGATTGCACTAGCCGGTCCGCTAGCGGGCTTTGCCATGGGAGGCCTATTGTGGCTTTGGGCCAATTATGTCGGGGCCATCCCGCACTTTGCCTTGGACGAATATCAAGTGTACAGTTATACCCAGTTTTTCACCATTTATTGGAGTATTCTCAATTTGCTGCCCGTTTATCCACTGGATGGTGGACAGGTGCTCTATTATGGACTCAATCTTAACCCACGCTGGAACGCGAGGCTTTTGACGGGGATTATTACCCTCGCCGTCGGCGGAACGCTTCTCTTTCTCGCCTTAAGGGTACAACAGTATTGGGTAGCGATATTACTGGCTTATATTCTTTATAAAAACATCAGCATGCTGCAAAGCAGCCGAGACCAACACTTAAATGTTGAGGTACAGCAAACCCTCAAATTGCTCCAGTCCGGAGATTTTGAGAGAGGCGTTCCTCGACTAGAGGCAATCCTCGAAGAAGCCAAAAGTAAACCTTATCAAAACTGGGCGATCTCGCAGCTAGCCGAATACTATCTCCAAGGTCAAGATTGGCAAAAAATCCTGGAGCTAGATGCTCAACACCCTGGTCTAAGACCTGCTTTTGCTTATCCCCTAGCTTTGGCAAAGCAACAAATAGAGGGCGAAGAAGCCAGTATTGCGGTCGCTCAGAAGATACTAGATAGACATTATGATGAGCGTTTGGCGCGCTTTTATATCGAAGCACTTAGTAAAATTGGGGACCTTGATCGCATGGCCCAGTTTATGGGCTTGAGTCGCGGCAATAAAGACTTTGAAGCATTAAAAGCTTTTACCCAAAAAAGTTTACAAACAAGTGGGCTCTCAGATGCGTTAGCAAAGCATCCCTTTCTAAAACGCATTTTAGAAGAAGAGCAGTAAAACAATATGTCGCCATTAGAACTAGAAAAGCACCGCCTAGATAGATATGAAGCTTTTAGAGATCGTTATGATGTAACGGAATTTGAGAAGCTCGTGAAACTCTACGAAATAGATGACCTAGAGTCATTTCTCCCTCCCCAACCGAGTGAATTTGAAAAGCAGATCCTCAATCAGCTAATTGGGACCATGGGCACAACTGGATACATGGATTATGTCAAATCTAACCACACTTTTGAACTGATCATGCAGTGGCAAGAATTGACCCAAAACCATGACTTAAACGCTTTTCAGCCTAAAATCGAGTAGCTTGAAGGTATAGTCATTTAACAATATCCTACCGTTTACCCAAGATTTGCTACCGCTTACTCAGTGAGGCCTGTCATTTAT
>JBCAWW010000080.1:0-11518 GCA_038534415.1 Bacteroidota bacterium
AAAAGACCTTGGTCGCTCGCAAGGGACTCGCCTTTTTGCATCAGTTTTTGGAAGGGATATAGTTCGATATTACGCAGACGTTCAATATCATGATTGATTTGGGGCAAATCTTTGTGGGAATCTACATCTGTATCACCATGGCCGGGAAAATGCTTAGCTGAGGTTAGGATGTAGCCATCTTGCAATCCTTGCATATAGGCGAGTCCCTTGCGAGCGACCAAGGTCTTTTCTTCTCCAAAAGAACGGTAGTTGATCACCGGATTAGCCGCATTGTTATTGACGTCTACTACGGGAGCGAAATTGACATGAAGGCCGATTCGTTTAAACTGCCGAGCAATCTCAAGCCCCATTTTATAAATCAACTCATCATCCTGCACCGCTCCAAGACCCATTTGGTAGGGATAGCTGATGGTGCTATCGAGTCGCATTCCTAAGCCCCATTCACCATCTAGCGAGACCATCAATGGAATCTTAGCCAGCGATTGGTAGGCATTGATTTGGCGAGCTTGGCGATCGGGTCCTCCTTGAAAAAAGATCACTCCACCAATTCCATATTGCGCTACTAGGCTTTTGATCTCCCTTTCATGCTCAGGGCCTCGATTGCTGTAGGCAGCTACCTGAAACAACTGTCCAATCCGTTCTTGAGGACTGAGTGTTTGCATGATTGAATCCACCCAAGCATTGGCGGCATCATAAAAAGGGGGTAAAGCTGCACCATTTTGCGCGTTTGCGCCGAAAGTTGCACAAATCAAGAGAATAAAGGCAAAACAACGATAGATAAGGAGACGCATAAGATTGTATTTGAGGGAAATTTGCGGGTTTCTGCGGACTTTTTCAAAAAAACTTGCAAACATTTGCATGATTTTGCGTTTTTATCTTTATAATTGCAATGAAAATGCGCATCAAACCGCAAAATCATGCTTAAAGACGAAAGACATCAACTCATTCTTGATACCGTAAGGCAGCAAAACAAGGTGCTTACGGTTGAGCTGAGTCAAGTCCTGCACGTTTCGGAAGATACGATTAGACGCGATCTCAAAGAACTATCAGAACAAGGACAAGTCAAAAAAGTGCATGGTGGAGCCGTTTCGCATTCACTCAATCCCTACAGCTATCAGGATCGAAAAGTTTACGCCGACGAAGAAAAGAAACACATTGCGGCCAAAGCCACTAAGCTCTTTAGTTCTGGGCAGGTTGTCTTCATGGACGGAGGCACCAGCAATCTAGAATTAGCCCGCCAGCTTCCACCCCATCTCGAAATCACCTTGATCACCAATAGCCTGCCCGTAGCGGTCGAATTGGCAGATCACCCTAAGATCGAAATCATCTTTATCGGAGGTAAACTTCTCAAAACCGCTCAAGTAACTGTAGGTCCAGAAGTCATTGAAACTGTCAAAAGTATTCGCGCTGACCTATGCGTTCTCGGCACGAGATCTATCCATCATCAACTTGGCATCACTGAAATAGACTGGGATGAGACCAAGGTCAAAAGAGCGATGATGGAATCTTCGGCAGAGTTGATTTCGCTAGTCATCAAAGAAAAAATAGACACTGTACAGCCCTATATCATTGGGGAAAGTAAAAATGTCGATATCCTCGTTAGCAGCTTGGATAGACATGACCCAATCATGAAACCATATTCCGCATTAGGTATAGAAATAATCTAACTACAGTACCATGATTCAAACTGTTGCCCCCACATTATATCAATTTGAAAAGATCCCTACCAGGATCTATGAAGATGCAGCTCAGGCCTCCAAAGAAGTGGCACAACAGATCGCCAATCTGATTCGCCACAAAGCCTCAAAAGGAGAAATGGCCGTACTTGGATTAGCGACAGGCTCCACTCCTACCGGAGTTTATAACGAGCTCACTCGGATGCACCGCGAAGAAGGCCTCTCATTTGCCAATGTGATGACCTTCAATTTGGATGAGTACTTTCCGATGCAGCCGGAGGCACTCCAGAGTTACGTTAGATTTATGAACGAGTACCTTTTTGAGCATGTCAACATTGATCCTAGCAATGTGCATGTTCCGGATGGTACGCTTACAGTTGATGAAATTCCGGCCTACTGCGCCGCTTATGAAGACAAAATCGAAGCCGCAGGGGGCTTAGATATTCAGATTTTAGGGATTGGTCGTACGGGACATATCGGTTTCAATGAGCCAGGTTCATCGATCAATTCTCGTACGCGTATGATCCGTCTTGACAAGATGACCATTCGCGATGCTGCCAGCGATTTTTTCCGTGAAGAGGATGTGCCCAAGCGAGCTGTAACCATGGGTATTGGCACTATTATGCAGGCCAAATCTATCATTTTAATGGCTTGGGGAGAAGGCAAAGCTCCTATCGTAAAAGATATGGTAGAGGGAGAGATAACCGAAAAAATTCCCGCTTCCTTCCTGCAAAAGCATCCCAACGCACAAGTAATCCTAGATGATGCAGCTTCTGCTCATCTGATCAGAAAACAAGCTCCTTGGCTCGTAGGGCCGATGAAATGGGACAGCAAACTTACTCGCAAAGCGATTGTTTGGCTATGCAAAAGGCTCAACAAGCCTATCCTCAAATTGACCGATGAGGACTATAATGAAAACGGCATGGGCGATCTTATCGCTGAACATGGCCCTGCATATGACCTAAACATTCGAGTGTTTAACTGGATGCAAAGAACCATCACCGGCTGGCCAGGTGGTAAGCCCAATGCTGATGATGCGCACCGCCCAGAAAGAAAAGATCCCTTTCCCAAACGTAGTCTGATTTTTTCGCCCCACCCAGACGACGATGTGATCTCAATGGGAGGTACTTTGATCCGCCTCGCGGAACAAGGCCACGAAGTGCATGTTGCTTACCAAACCTCCGGCAATATTGCGGTCTTTGACGATGCTGCGATTCGCTTCATTGACTTTGCCCAAGACTTTAGTCGTCAATTTGACCCCGCCAACGCCAAGCAAGCAGAAATGCTCTACCAAGAGTCTAGAGAGTTTTTGGCAACCAAAGAATCAGGCCAACCTGACACCCCTGGCATCCAAATGATCAAAGGTCTGATCCGCCGGGGTGAAGCAAAATCTGCCCTACGCTACTCTGGCGTTCCTGAGAGCAGAGCCCATTTCCTTGACATGCCTTTTTATGAAACGGGCCGCGTCAAAAAGAAGCCGCTATCTGAGGATGACATCCAAATCATTGTAGACCTTCTCAATGAAGTCAAACCTCAGCAAATCTTTGCCGCCGGTGATCTCTCTGATCCACACGGCACTCACCGAGTATGCTTAGATGCCATCTTCCAAGCGATTGAGCGCCTCAAAGACGCCCAGTGGATGCAAGATTGTTGGGTGTGGTTGTACCGCGGAGCTTGGCAGGAATGGCCGATAGACGAAATCGAAATGGCTGTACCCATCAGCCCAGAAGAGCTCAAACGGAAACGTCAGGCCATCTTCCGCCACCAGTCCCAAAAAGATAGTGCCCTCTTCCCCGGCAATGACCCTCGAGAATTTTGGCAGCGCGCCGAAGACCGCAATCAGCATACTGCTCGCATGTATGATTTGCTCGGCCTGCCCGAATATGAAGCCATTGAAGCCTTTGTGAGATACCACTTTTAATTTCTATGACTTTAAAAACGACTGAACAAAGTTCGAACTACGATCACCTCGAGTTGATGTCAACCCGGCAATTGCTGGAAAACATCAATCGAGAGGATCGTACCGTACCTCAAGCAGTCAGCAAGGCTTTACCGCAGATTGAATCTGTAGTAGAGGCTATTTATCAGAAGATGAATGCAGGTGGCCGCCTCTTTTATCTTGGCAGCGGTACAAGTGGACGTTTAGGAGTAGTGGATGCTTCCGAATGCCCACCCACCTTTGGCGTACCCTCCAATTGGGTGGTAGGCCTAATCGCAGGAGGTGAAGGGGCGATTCATAAAGCCGTGGAGCATGCCGAAGATAATGAAGAGGCCGCTTGGGAAGACTTACAAGCACATCAAATTTCTACCGCTGACTTTGTATTAGGGATTACCGCTAGCGGAACGACGCCCTATGTCCTTGGCGCAGCCAAGGCTTGTAAATTAAATGGGGTTAGCACTGCCGGCATTAGCTGCAATGCAGGCGCTCCCCTCAGTGCATTGGTAGATTTTCCGATAGAAGTTGTCGTCGGGCCAGAATTTGTGACGGGGAGTACTCGCATGAAAGCTGGCACCGCCCAAAAATTAGTCCTAAACATGATTTCTACCTCTGTCATGATCAAACTAGGCCGTGTCCAAGGCAATCGGATGATCGATATGCAGCTCACCAACCATAAGCTCATAGATAGAGGCACCAGAATGATTATGGACAGTAGTAAACTGGATTACCAAACTGCTCGAGCTATGTTGAACCAGCACGGCAGCGTGAGAGCTGTATTGGATCAGTTAAGCTAATCTTTTTACTAACTACACGAGACGCCCCTTTCCACCTTGGTGGATTTGGGGCGTTGTTTTTTGCCAGGCGCGGCCAAAGAGAGTATAGTGCCAGGAAAGAGTGCAAAAACTTAGGTACAATCAGGCTGATCGGCTCGCCTCTTGGCTGGCTATCCTGAGGATTGGGAGGCTTTGGAGGAGGATTACCGCTGCGCGGAACGCTTCTCTCTAGAATTCATATTCCAAATCGATCAAGGAGAAACGCATGGGAAGGCTACTGCTAAAGTTACCGTTGCTACAAGCGTTGTCCTTTACGACCATTAACCACTTACTGAAGTTTAATTCATCTTTTCCGGCTAACATATCTTCGGGTTTGAAGGAAAAACTACCCATCAAATCGTCACTCGTAGAAGTATCTCGATCATATACTCTTAGTTGATATTGCGTATCAATATCAAGGGTGATGCCGCGCCCAAAATCACAGCCACCAAAGCAGTCAGAGTCCTTATAAAATAGGTCCCTCGTATCATAAATGATCTCCGCTCCTTGGCGAATCTGGACATAAACATCCGCACTTTTGATAGCATCAAGCCCAGTCCCCCCGTCAAAAGCAGTGCATGCTTTAGGTACATAGATCAACTCGGTGGTCTTGGCGATAACTTTGGCAGGAATCAGCAATTCATCGCAATTGACTCCTGTATGATATTCATCGCATTGGCAGCTTCCATCCACGCAAGTCCCAAATTCACATGTGATCATTTCACAAGGATCTGGCTCAATCACCTCGGGTTTACACGCAACCGCTAATAAAGAAAGAAGGAAAAGTTTGACAAGGCCGATTTGTAGACGAGTTTTCATTTTTGATAGGTTTTTGCTCGATTAGTCGTTCCGCGGAGCGGAACGATCAACAGCTTTCAAAAAATTATCGGATTCTTGTTAGATTCTATTCAAGCTTCCTTGCCCCTACTTGCAAAGCAGGAGATTAGGATGAGCTTAGTTTTGGCTGAAGCACTAGACTTTAGATGAGAGAATCGTTCTGCGCAGCAGTAAACATCAAAAGACTTATGAATACGAAAAAATGAGGTCTCAATTTTGTGCAATGCTTGTACTATAGAGCAAGGGTGGAAACAGTAAGTTTGCTGAGCCAAATGAGCATTTTCCTGACTCTGAGCGGGGCAAAACGACCTATTATTTTTGGAGTATTCCTTAGCTACCTAATCAAAGTAATAGACTGAGCTCGCTCTAAGGCTTCTCCCCTATTGGTGATCGCTCGGACTTGAATCGTATAAACACCTTCCGGCACAGCACGGCCATTACGGGTGCCATCCCAACTACCATCAATACCGGTCCAACTTGCCACTATTTGTCCCCAACGATCCAATATGGTACAGTCCAGCTGACTCAGCCCTTCCCCCTTGAGTTGATAGCGATCATTGCTGCCATCATTATTGGGGGAAAATGCCGTTGGGAAATACAAATGAAAATCATCCAAAATGCGGATCGTCTGACTTGTAGTATCGGTACACTCGTCCCCACCGCGATTATAAGCGATGAGGGTAATCGTATAAATCCCTTCCATGCTGAAAGTATGACTTGGATTATCTGAGGGCACTACAGCGCTTCCATCCCCAAAATCCCACTGATAACGAAAACCATTTTGGGTGGTATTTTCAAAGCGAATAGTAGCTTCAGAAAGCGAGATCGCACTCGTATCGCGCAAAGGGATGTTGAAATCGGCGATCGGACGTGAATCATTGCTAATATCAAAACCGATGGAATCTACACAGCCATTGGCATCCTCTAATTTGACACCATAGCTACCTTCGGCCAAGTTGCTGCGCTCCAGGAGATTGCTGTTGTCATTGGACCAATTGATCGTATAAGGCTGTGTGCCTCCCATCGCAGACAAGCGCACCGCCCCATTGTTTTGATCACAAGCTGCGTCTTGAAATTGATCGATCTCAATTGCGAGGAGATCTGGTTGAAACAGATTGACGGTCCCGGTAGTTTCACAACCTTTGGCGTCGATCACCAAATAGGCATAGGGTCCAGATCTGAGACCTCGGAAAAGTCCTGTAGTGATGGCGGCACCATTGTCGAGCGAGTATTGAAAGGGGCCTTGCCCAACATTAGAACGTAGTTGTATCTCGCCATTGCGCTCACCAAAGCAACGCACATCTTGGGTCGTAGCCTGCACCACAGGTATAGGATTGACGATAAAATCAACGGTATCTGAAACTTGACAGCCATTGATATCGGTTACTTCTAAAATATGTTCTCCTGCTAAACTAGCATTGATTTGAGCGCCGGTAGCGTTCCCCGAAGGGGTAGTCCAAGCATAGGTCACAAAGCCTAATGGCCCGCTCAAAGCACTTTGTTCACCCGCACAAATTTCGAGATTGCCGCTAATATCCACCGTTACGACACTATTGCCAACGGGGATAAATTGCTGGAGCGTATCACAGCAAATCCCATCCCAGACACGCACTTGAAATATGCCTCCCGGCCCACTCGGCACCAATAAACTTTGATTGATTTCACCCGCGAGAGCGACACCATCTTTGTACCATTGATACTGGATATTGGGATTATTGATCGGATCTACGGTTAAAGCAAGCGTTCCCTGACAGGGATCGCCACTAGAGGTCATGCTTACCCCACCAAAATCAGAGGTCAGTCCAAGCACTAAATTATCGACAAAATAGTAAGCCGGGGGAGAAGCAGTACCGCAATCAGGCCCAATGATGATGGAGCCAATATTTTGAGCTGGCGTAAAGTCAATGATTGCCTCCACCCATTCAGCATTGCCGGTCAATACCACACTCCCCAGCAATACCCAATCGGTAGAAACTTGGGTTGGGCAGCCATTACCGGCATTATTGATCGGAAAGGGCACACATCCAGGAGCACCGTATAACGAAAAGCTAAAAGGGCTCACCCCGCTATAAGCCGTCCCTAAATTTACCCCAAAACCTACAGCAGCCTTGAGACGATAATTGGTCCCCGCGTTTAGTTCATTAGGTAGGCACCGCCCGATAAATTCCTGATAAGTACCATTATTGATAAAGCCAACAAAAGCATCCCCATCAGGTAAAGGTGTAGGGGGGCCTACTTGGGTCGGACTAAAAAAATCACAGGTATGAAAAAGATCCGAAGAGGTATTGGTACCCGATTGCCATCCTTGAGTACAGGCTAGCTGATCATAACCACTCGGACAACAAAGAGTATCCTCAAAAGAAGGATTAGGAATCATGGAGGGTGCCAAAGGAATCACGCCATTGCAATCACAGTCAGGATCATTGAGGTCAACTAGGCTATCCCCATCATCATCTTGCCCATTGTTGCAGATTTCCTGAGCGAAAAGTGATACAGACGGTAAAAAGAGCAAGAGAAAAAGGATTACTTTAGGACTCATTAGCGGGAACCTACTATTTTTGATGCATATGGACATAAAGCAATACAAACTCGCACGCTCATTCCCTCCTCGATTAGTCATATTCATTTTGGCTTTATGGGGTATTACACCTTCGGTGAACGCTCAGTCTCCTAAAAGAGAATTTAGAGGCGCTTGGATTGCGACTGTAAAAAACATCGATTGGCCGAGCCAAGCTAAGCTCTATGCAGACGTTCAGGCTGGCGAATTTACGGATTTATTGGATCGATTACAGGAGGTGGGTATAAATGCGGTCATTGTGCAAATTCGACCAAGCGGGGATGCACTATATCCTTCTGCTTATGAGCCTTGGTCTGAGTGGCTCACGGGTGAGCAAGGGCGGGCTCCTGATCCCTATTATGACCCCTTAGACATGATGATAGCCGAAGCCCATAGCCGAGGCATGGAGTTTCACGCATGGTTTAATCCCTATCGTGCCGATTTGGATTGGCAAGAAGGAAAACTACGGGCCGAAAACCATATCAGCCAGACCCATCCTGAATGGACCTTACAATATGGTCGCAATCTTTATATCGATCCGGGCATACCTGAGGCTCAAGACTATGTCTTGGATGTGGTCTTGGATGTGGTCAAGCATTATCCTATTGATGCAGTCCATTTTGACGATTATTTTTATCCTTATCGCATTGCCGAGACTCCTTTTCCAGATACGAGTAGTTTTGAATTTTACGGAGCAGGTTTTCCAGAAATAGACGATTGGCGCAGATACAATGTCAACACTTTTATCCAGCGTTTGAGCGACAGCCTCCGCTATATCAATCCTGAAGTACAGTTTGGGATCAGTCCTTTTGGAGTTTGGCGCAATGTTGCAGATGATCCAGAGGGATCTGATACGAGAGCCGGACAAACGAGTTATGATGATCTTTATGCTGACATCAGACTTTGGCTCCGCAATGGTTGGATCGATTATGTAGCCCCACAAGCATATTGGAGTATTGGTTATCCACCAGCCGCCTTTGATATCATCGTTGAATGGTGGGCGGCTAACTGCTATGGCAAGCGACTTTATATTGGGCATGGCCCCTATAAGATTGCCAATAATGCCGACAAGAATTGGGACGACCCCACGCAGATTCCTCGCCAAGTGCGTCAATTGCGTGAAAACGAAGCCGTTGACGGTAGTATCTATTTCAGTTCCCGTTGGTTTGATGAAAACCCACTGGGCTTCGCAGATTCACTACAAAACTATTATTACCGTAATCCAGCGCTCATCCCTAGCGTGCAAAAAGGGGATCCAATCCCTCCCGTTGCACCTAGTGAGCAGGAGGTCCGGATCATGAAAAAAGGCGTTCAGCTCAGCTGGCAAAGATCACTCTATGGGGACTCGGTAGCTTACTACGTTA
Organism: Bacteroidota bacterium; assembly: GCA_038534415.1. Taxonomy (GTDB): domain Bacteria; phylum Bacteroidota; class Bacteroidia; order J057; family J057; genus JBCAWW01. The sequence continues at coordinate 9,186 of JBCAWW010000080.1, forward strand.
TCTATCGCAGCCAAGGCAAAGAACTACCGACAACCAACGCAAACTACATTTACAAAATTCAGGGCGGCGATCAAAGGCTGTTTTTAGATGAGAATACTCGATTCTTGAAACGCTATCATTATATCATCACGGCAGTTGATCGGCAGCACAACGAAAGTGCCCCTAGTGAAATCGGATCAAAGATTCGTTGGACAGGATTTTTGCAGAGGTGGCGAAAAAACAATTGAGGAGTTCTCATCCTTCAAAGATAGAACTCTCCAATCGCGCTTAAGGTCGTTTATAGATATGTTTTGAACCAATCACTTAAATGGTTGACCACCTTATTGATATTAGTGCCTAAAAGGCCACTGATATCGTGGCCCACATCAGGATAAGAAATCAGTTCCTTAGGATATCCCTGCGCTTCGAGGGCGTCAGCTAGGGCCTGTGCCTGTTGCAAGGGTACCAAATCATCGTCTTCTCCATGCTGCAGTTGAGTAGGGAGATTGCGAATTTGTGATATAGGACTAGCAGCCTCTAGTAATGCTTCATTTTGGGGATAGTCGGCATCGATCAATTCAGAAAGCACATAATCAAGATTGTAGTTGCTTGCATACTCGATAAAGAGACTGTCTGTCAGATCTGTAGGCCCGGCCAATGAACTGACCGCCTTTATACGTTGGTCGGTATCATAAGCATAGGCATAAAGCAAACTCAAATGGCCACCAGCACTACCGCCAGCTATGCCAAAGTTTCCAGTGCCTATCGTCCAATCACTAGCCTTGCTATCGATATAATCTAAAGCCAAATCAATATCAGCCATCAGCTCTTCATAGCCGATGTCTGCTGGCCCAACAAAGCGATAATTCATCGAGGCAACTGCCATTCCGCTTTTGCGCATGAGCGATTCTCGAATTAGCGTCATATCTCCTTTATCCCCCCCAACCCATGCGCCACCATGGATGAGCATGATTACGGGAGTGCTTGCTGTCCGATTGGCTGGAAGACTTATGTCAAGGCTGTGTCGGTCTTCAGGGCCGTAGCTAAGGTCGCAAATACTACCAAACTGATTAAGCTCTGGAATGACATTTTTGGGAGCTTGATCACAAGCAAATAGCAGCAAGCTCAAACTGAAGATAATCACGAAATTTTTCATAAGAAGTGTTTGCCTTTAGGACAGGCCACAATTTCAACACCCCTATTTTTCAGAACTCGATGCGATAGCTTATTACGGGTAATAATCTAAAATGAAGCTCAGTACGAGCTTGGCCGCTTATTGGATCATAGGTGATCTCTCTAATATTATTTCGAGCGGTAAAGTTCTGTATATCAGCTCGCCAAACCCCAGAAAAACGCTTATGATTTCGTCTAAAGATCACCTGAAAATCAAAGCGCCAATAAGGATTATACTCACAATCGGGACATTCAGCGATGCTAAAATGCTGAATATATCGATTGGTTTGTAAGGGTTGACTGGGATCGAGCACGACCAATCGCTGCTGATTATTGAAGAAAAATTTACCATTGAGACTCAATAGGTGGGGTTTCCCTTTTCTGCCAATCGCAAACTCTTTCCCTGCTAATATGGCGTATTGCAAAGGGCCATGATAAGGCGTGAACCGCAGCGTCCGATCTCGAGCCCGATAGATAGACTGAAAGAGACTTCCACTCGCCAAGGCATACCAGCCATTGCCAAAACGCTTGTGTAGGGAAAGCTCTATCCCTTGATTTAAGCCTTCGCCTCTATTGACCAACTCTCCAGAATAATAACCATCAGGCTGTAGCACAGTAGAAAAGAAATTACGGCTACTGTCAACCGCAATCGGCAGATTATAAAGATATTGTACATACAGCTCAGTGGTCAAGGCCCAATCCGGATGTGGCAAAAAATCATAGCCTGCTACGAAGTGCATCGCCTTAGGGAGCTTCAAATTGCTTTGATAAGGCTCCCCCCAAGGATCTAAATGAAAATAGTACTCTAATGATTCTAACCGACTATGCCATCCCAATGATAGTCGCATGCGATGCATTTTATGAGGCCGATAACGAAAACCGAGCCTTGGCTCAAGGGTTTGCTGATTGATCAAGCGATGTCGCAAAAAATGCAGGCCAAAAACGAACTCGGTATCCTCGCTAAAGCGATACCTACCGGTAAAAAAGAATTGAGTACGTCGGGTAATGCCCGTAGTGTCAAAAGTGGTCCAGGTTTGAATAGGAGGTTCAAAAAGGGTGCTGTGCATTTCCCCTTGAAAATTATATCCTCGCCAAGATTGCACGCCTCCCACCTCTGCGATAAATCGCCTAGAAAAACGCTTATGAAAACTCCAATTCCACCTAATCAATGCCTTTCCCGC
>JBCAWW010000081.1:0-11461 GCA_038534415.1 Bacteroidota bacterium
CTGATGCTCAGGGAGAATTTGAAGACTGGATAGAAATTTACAATGCTGGTGCCACAGCCATCGACCTCGCCAATTATAGTTTTAGCGACGATAGTCTCGATCCGCTAAAATCAGTGATTCCGGCAGGTTTTCCACTTAATACTATCGTTCCGCCCGGCGGATATCTCCTACTGTGGGCTGATGATGAAAGTTTGCAAGGGCCACATCACCTCAATTTTAAGCTGAGTGCTTCGGGTGAATGGCTAGCTTTGTACGATCCTAGTGGTAGTATCGTAGACTCCATCAGATTTCCAGATCAAGGAACTGACATCGCATATGGACGTATTACTGATGCTAATCCCAATTGGACCTTTTTAGGTGGGCCTACTCCTCTGAGCTCCAATGGCACTTTGCCCGCCGAAACCCAGCCGATTGTCGGGCTTCACCTCAATGAAGCCATGGCAATGAACGATACCGTAATTGTGGATACTTCGGGCGAAGCCGAAGACTGGATTGAATTATACAATAGCGGCGCAACCGCCCTTGATATAGGAGGAATATTTTTGACCGATGATAAAGATGAACTTACTAAGTGGCAGCTCGCTACCAATCTAAGCGTTCCGCCCGGCGGTTTTGTCAACTTTTGGGCAGATGATGATCCTGAAGAGGGAGCCCAGCATACCAATTTCAAAATAGACAATGAAGGGGAATGGATTGCACTTGTCCAACGGATTGGCAGTAATGTTACCATCTTGGATTCAGTTAGCGTCCCCGGCTTAGCCGAAAACATCAGCTATGGTAGAATTGCAGATGGAGTGGGGGAGTTTGAGCCACTTAAACATTTTAGTCCCGAGGCCACTAATGTAGGAAGTTTACCGATCGTGCGCATTCCTAAGATTTCACTGCCTTCTGGACGCTATTCAGGTGTGCAAAGTGTTAGTCTGACTTGTGCGACCCCATCGGTTTCCATTTATTATACCCTTGATGGTTCGAATCCGAGTCAAAGCGACTCTCTCTACAATGGCCCAATCACTATTGACAAACATGAAAGTTTGCGAGTACGTGCCTACAAAAGTGGCTATGAAGCTAGTCCCGTAGCAACCGCAAGTTATACCATCGATGATGGCCATAGTCTCCCCGTATTGATGCTGGCCACAGACCCGCAAAGCCTCTTTTCAGATACGGGGGGCATTTATGTGGCCGGTACAAACGGCCGTTTGGCTTATTGTGAAGACAATCCCAACTCACACCAACCCAAAAACTACAATCAAGAATGGCTACGAAGGGCTCATGTGAGTCTCTTAATGCCCAATGGCGATTTGCCGCTTTCTCATGATATAGGTATCAAGATTGGGGGCAATTGTAGCCGGAGATATTCTCTGAAATCCTTGACCTTTTTCTTTCGTGATGAGTACAGCACCTCTGGTGATAACGAAGTGCATTACAAACTCTTTCCCAATAAAGAGATCGATCGTTTTAAGCGGCTTTATTTGCGAAACGCCGGTGCTGGCTTTGTCTCTAATATGGTAGATGATGCCATGATAGCCACTTGGATAGAAGGGCAAATGGAGCTAGAAACCCAAGGCTTTCTACCAGTGGTAGTATACTTCAACGGAGAATACTGGGGCGTAATGTGCCTAAGAGAAAAGTTTGACCGCTTTCGCTTTGGCTACGAGCATGAAGAGCTTGACAATGATAGCGTGGATATCGTTCGCAATCCTGGCCGCCTTGATGGCGGACGCACGGAGGCTCAGCAAAGGGCTACTCACGGTGATACACTTGCCTATTCTGCACTAAAGGCTTATATCAAAACACATGATGTATCCCAAGATAGTGTCTATGAATACCTGGAGACAACAATTGATATCGATCAGATGATTGATTTCTATACCCATGGTATTTTTATCGCTCAGAAGGATTGGATCAGCAACAATATCAAAATTTGGCGACCAAGAGAAGCCGATGGAAAATGGCGTTTCTGTACCTTTGACCTAGAATCTGGTTTCCGTACTGCCAACCACAACACCCTACAAAGGTCGATGAATATCAACAATGCTTTGGGGAAAAACAGTGATGCGGGGATCTTTTTCCGGACCCTAATGGAAGAGAGAGATGATTTTCGGGCCGAGGCCTTGCAGCGACAAGCTACTTATATGGAGCTGGTATATAATAGCGATCGATTTGCCAAAGTTGCCGATAGTATCAAAGCGCTGATCGATAGCGAAATACCTGCTCATGTGAGCCGCTGGAATTCAAGTGGCGGATTCAGTCAAAATACCTACAATAACTCCTTTAACGCGCGCAAAAATTTTATCAATAACCGGAAGCCAGAGTTACGCACGGATTGGGTCAATTATTTTGGCCTAAGTGGTACCTATCAGTTGACGATCCCTCATGACGAAAACTCCTATGGCAATGTACAATTGCACAGCATAGGCTATGAAGTCCCTTATAATTATAGCGGTCAATACTATCAAGGCCTCCCGATCAAGGTCGTAGCGGTTCCGCAGGAAGGTAGCTTTTTCTCCCATTGGTTAGAAAGTGGGAGTACTCAAGATACCATCGAGTTTACCGGCAATAGCGACACCACTTTGACGCCGATCTTTGTGCCGGGCCCTAAGATTACAGAAATTCATTATCACCCTGAGGATAATCCCGATGCAGAGTTCATTGAGATTTACAATCCGCATTCTGCCGCTTACGATTTACATCAATATCGATTTAGCAAGGGGATCGAAAAGACGTTTCCTCCGATCACGATAGCCCCTTACAGTTATATATTATTGGCCAAAGATTCTACCCTCTTTCAAGGATTAGGCGTGCCCGTCTTACAATGGGAAAGTGGCTCTCTTGCCAATGAGGGAGAAAAAATCCGCTTATTGGCTCCCAATGGAGAACTCGCCGACGAGGTAGATTACAATGACAAAGCCCCCTGGCCCGAAGGGCCTGATGGAGAAGGTGGAAGCTTAATGTTGATAGATGTTTATCTCGACAATAATGAAGCTCACAATTGGAAGAGCTGTTGTGGGACCACTACACCTGGCCAGCCCAATGAAGTCATAAGGCATCCCGGTGCAGGAACACCTAAACTCAGTCTTTGGCTCAAAGCAGATGCCGCTAGTCTCGAACGTGATGCCGGGGGAAGCGTTCGCCGATGGCGGGATCAAAGTGGCCTCTCAAATGATGCCACTCAAAGCGAAATTGAGCTACAACCTAAGTATATACCCAATCAAATCAATGGCTATGGAGGATTGTATTTTGACGGCAGTAATGATTGGATGAAACTCAACGCCTTGGCCTCCACTTTGAGTGATAGCACGACCATCTTTGTGGTAATAAAACCTGAAATTGATAGCGATGATGGCTATTACCTCTCCTCGCATTTGGGCGGTAGCAATCGGGTCAAATTTGGTACAAGAAGTAATGGTGAGCTTATATTTGACGACGATTCGCCTTCTCTGGATACCGATATTTATGATCAGACCCCTATTTTTGTCGGCCTCAAACACTATCCCAACGATAGCGTTTCGGCTTGGATTGAAGGGCAAAAGGTCAATACTTGGCAGGGCTTCTCCAGTAGCGGCGCTGATCGGGTTTCTATCGGACAGGAGTTTGACGGTGGCGGCTCGGACAGTGAAACCTCCAATCATTGGCGAGGCACTTTGTCTGAGATGATCATCTATAAAGGCATATTATCGGCCGCAAAATTTGATTCTGTGCAGACATATTTGTCGCTCAAATATGGGCTCAATCTACCTCTTAGTTCTCATTATGCCTATGCAGAGAGCGATTTTGGGAACAATTTAGTAGGCTTAGCTAAGGCCGAAAATACGATTTGTCTCAGCCATAAAGAGAGTCGTAATCAATCAGTAGAGGCTGTATTGAGATTGCAAAACCCCTCCGATCTAGATGAAGATGAATACTTAGTTGTCGGTCATAATGGCTTATCGATTGATGCCAATCAGCTGAGCGCGGATGCTCCTGCAATTTTTGCTCAGCGCCTCAGTCGTCTTTGGTTTGTGGAGGCCGATAGCATCGGAACGCTCGATCTTGGCTTTGCGCTAGGGGGCCGAGGCCTAGCACTAGCTGATACGCGACATTGGGGCTTGCTCATAGATAGTGATACCCATTTTGTGGATGCCCAAATAGCAGCAGCTTGGCCTGAGTTGGAGGGCGATACGCTATGGTTTCGTGGAGTGTCATTAGCTGATGCCTCATACTTTGGCTTAGGCTATCGCGCCGAATATAGTTTGCTAGACTTGCAGCTTATCCTAGGAGGAGCTTGGGACGCAAATGCCAATTTGATGCGAGATGATTTGCGAGCGGCTTCTCTTTTGCCATCGCTTGATCCCTATTGGCAGAAGCAAAACATTGATCCCAAAATTTGGGAGACTTCTGGTGAAGACGCCATTGTCGATTGGGTCTGGCTAGACCTGAGGGCTTCGACTGATAGCTCACAAGTGCTTTATCAACAAGCTGCCTTATTGCAAAGAGACGGTGATGTGGTGGATTTAGATGGGCAGAGTTTAGTGGCTTTTCCCTACTCGGGAACGCTTAATTATTACCTAGGAATGCATCATCGCAACCACTTGGGTATTATGTCCGCAGCAGCCATCGGCGAGCAAAATGAGCGCTTTAGCTATGATTTTCGCTTGGGACAGACTTATGGAGATCATGCCCAAAAAGCCTTAAATAATTCGCACTTTGCCCTTTGGCCAGGCGATGTCAATGGCGATGGACAAATGGTCTTTCAAGGCGCTAGCAATGATCCTACAAGCATTTTCCTCAAAATCCTAAGCGATACAAACAATACCAGCTTCGCTCGAAACTTTGTCATCAGCGGTTATTTAGCTGGAGATAGCAATCTCGATGGACAGTTGATCTTCCAAGGGGGCAGCAGTGATACCTCTCCCATCTTTATCAATATATTGAGCCATCCCCTCAATACGAGTTTCAACCGTAATTTTACTTTCCGGGCCCAACTGCCATAAATCTGGCGAACTTACCTACCACTAAGGCAGCGATTTGCAGGCTTGAACCCATATAATTGGCACTTAGTACGAAATCTTGAAACGGCATCGCAAAATGTGTTTATTTAGTTGTGATGAGGTTCTTGCTAATCAATCTGTTACTCCTATTAGGCTTCACTTCTTCACCAGCCCAATCTGGCCTCCAAATCCAGTTCGGCGCGGAGCGTGGATACTATGAGACCTCCTTTTCTTTAGACCTTTCTGCTTCAGATCCGACCGCTATTGTCCATTATACCCTTGATGGCAGTAAGCCTAGCGCTAGTAATGGTACCTTATATGCTGGCCCAATTACGATTACTAGCACTTCTTTTGTGCGAGCGATTGCTTTCTCCGCGACAGACACCTCTGAGGTTGAAACCCACACTTACTTCTTTCTCGATGATGTGATTAGTAGTGGAGTCATGAGTAGTGCGATTACGCAAGATCCCGCCTATAGTGGACAAATGCGCGCTGCTCTCGAAGCCCTACCTGCTGTATCCTTGGTCTCTGATCAAATCAATAGCAATGATCATATCGATACGGAAGCAGAAACTTCAGTAGAACTTATTTTTCCTGACCAATCAGCCGGTTTTGTCATCCGCTGTGGGATCCAAACTTGGGGAGGGAGTCCCACCAATCCCAAGAAAAGCTACCGTCTAGAATTCAAAAGTCAATATGGTGCAAGTAAGCTTGAATACCCGTTATTTGATGATGGCTATGATTATGCCATCAAGCCCGCCCGCTCTTTTGATAAGTTGCTCCTTAGAGCTGGTAGTCAGGATGGTTTGAATGCAGAGTTTGGAGCAGAACGTGAAGCCCAGTTTATTCGCAATCGCTTCATCTTTGATGTCCAAATGGCTATGGGTTACCCCGCTCCGCATGGGCGTTATGTCCATGTCTTTGTCAATGGTGAGTATATGGGGCAGTACCATTTCATGGAACGCCCAGACGGAGGTTTTTTCTCTTCTTATTATGGGGGGAGCAAGGCGGATTTTGAGGTCCGAAAAAGCGGCAAATACCTCAACCAGCCCACCAATCCTAGCCTTTATTATAAAATGGAGGATTATGCAGCGACTCATGATCTAGACCAAGAAGCTGATTATCTAGGCCTGAGTGATTTTCTAGATATCCCTCAAGCTGCTGACTATCTTGTGTTTAACCACTTTCTCGGCAATTTTGACTGGAACCAAAACCACAATAGCTGGGGCGGAGCTTTTCCGAGTCCGGGAGCCGGTGGCTATAAATTTTTGATGTGGGACGTGGACCTTACCTTGGATAATGTGGGAGGCTTTCTGGCTTATTATGGCAATCTAATTGACTATAATCCCAGTAGCAGAAATGGCCCAGTTCCGGATGAGGTTTTTGAAAGCGCCGCCTTTGAACGAGAATTAGGGGATCGTTTGACCTGCCATTGCATGGATGACGGTCTGCTGACTCCAGATATACTCGATAGTATGTACATGCTCCGAGCCAATCAAGTAAGCCTATCTTTGATCGCTGAATCAGCCCGCTGGGGTGAAGTTAGCTTTACGCATAGTCGCCATGATAGCGTTCCCCTTTGGGATGTCAATGACGAATGGCTCAAAGAACTGGACACGGTACGTACCCGCTTTCTGGCTCAGCGTAGCGATAGTTTGATCAAGTTTTATCAAGAGGCGGGCTACCTTAGTAGCCTTTTGCCGGTTGACTTCAATTTGCCCGAAGGTCCTATCGATGCCAGTCAAGCCCTCTTGTTGAGCAATCCCAATGGTACTGGTAGCATTTATTATACCCTAGACGGATCCGACCCTCGGGCCTTTGATGGTAGCGTTGGGGGAAGCGCCCTCAACTATAATAACCCCATCACTCTGACGAGTGGAGTAAAAATTGTCAAAGCCAGGGTCCTAGAGGGAGGAAAGTGGTCCGCAATGTGCCCCAAACGTTATTTTGTTGACCCCAATTATGAGGGCTTAGTGATAAACGAGATTCACTACAATCCTGATACCCTCTGTATTTATCCGACTACTTGTTTTGATGGGATTTTAAACGGTGATGAAACAGATATTGATTGTGGAGGGGCTTGTGCAGCTTGTCCTCAAGACAGTCGCATCGATAGCACGATCAATTTCAATCTTTCGCCCATCTTAGCCATCAATGGCGACAATGGTAGCTCCCAAATCTTAGATTCAGGCGCCACCCTTTTTATTACGGACAATGCCTGGAAAGCAATTGCCTTACCTATCGAAATGAGTGCCAATATGATGCTGAGCTTCGAGTTTCGTTCCACCAAGCAAGGCGAGGTGCATGGCATAGGAGTCGGAAACGGTAGCCAATACAGTAACTTCTTTAAACTCTATGGTACTCAAAATTGGGGGATTACCGATTTTTACAACTATCCTGGAGATAGCAGTTGGCAGAGCTATACCATCCCGATCGGGGCTTATTTAGATGGCTATTATGATCGTCTTGTCTTTGTGGGGGACCATGATGGTGGTTCCCAAGACGGTACCAGCTATTTTCGCAATGTTAGGCTAGTGGGAGGGGAGTTAGATACTGTTTTGAACCTCAACCTCCGGCTCGAATATCTAGAGTTAAAAAACATCAGCGCCAAGCCGATCGATTTGACCGAATGCTACTTTGCCAAAGGGCTGCGCTATGCGTTCCCCGAAGGGGCAATGCTCAATCCCAATCAACTACTGCTCATCAGTCGAGATACCGCCCTTTTTCATAAGGTATATGGATTCCCAGCCTTTGATCAATATGCTGGCAAACTAGCCAATGAGGGCGAAAGCCTCGTGATCAAAGATCCCTTTGGCCATGTGCTAGACAGTGTGCGCTACAATGATAAGCTGCCTTGGGATAAATGGGCCGATGGTAGAGGCCCTTCTTTGGAACTCATTCGCCCCGATCTAGACAATTCCTCGCCCATTAGTTGGATCGCTCAGCCGGATAGCTGTGGATCACCCGGTCGTGAAAATCTCATCGACTGCGCTACAGCCGTGCCCGATATCGTGATCAATGAATTGATGGCGTTTTATGATGAGGACCCTCGCGCCCTCGACGCAGGGGATTGGATCGAGCTCTACAATGCGGGTTCTAGCCCGGTGGACTTATCCAATTGGCAGTTGATTACGAGTGATACGATTTTGTACCTCCCCCCTGCTACGAGCTTGGCCGCCCAGTCATATCTCGTGCTGGCAGATAGCCTCAATAAAGCCGCTTATGCCCATCCAGGGATCAATAATGCGATTTCTTTAGCTGGACTCCGCCTCAATCGTTCAGGGGAAAACCTCAGTCTGAGAACCGATTTAGGCTGTTTGGTATTTCGGATGGGGTATGATGGTAGCATCTCCGATGAACGCTCAACTTATAATCTTAGCGATCCGTCAGCTGATCCATTATTAGCGGAGTCTTGGTATGCAAGTGGCAATTTTGGGGGGACCCCGGCCGCGCCGAACGCTTCTCTCTGCCAACAAAAGCAGCCCAACATCCTGATCAATGAAATAAATTACCGTTCTAGTCCCGCCTTTGATGCCGGCGACTGGGTCGAACTTTACAATGCCACTGACTCCACCCTTGATATTAGTGATTGGGAGTTCCACGAAGGGGATAGCTATTATATCCTACCTCCCAATACTCAATTGGCTCCGGACCAATATCTGGTCATAGCCCAAAATCCCACCCAGTTCAATGGCAAATATCCTTGGGTAAATAATTATGTCGGAGGTTGGAATTTTGGATTAGGAGGAGATGGAGAACGGGCCATCCTGATGTCTGATGAGCGTTGCTGGATCGATGGCTTGCAGTACAATGATTCTCCGCCTTGGCCCCAAAGCCCAGACGGACAAGGGCCTACGATGGCTTTGATATCACCGGATCTAGACAATGCACTCGCCGGTAGTTGGACCGCCTCTACTATTGGAGGAGCGCCACTTGGTACTCCCGGCCAAGCCAATAATATTCCTGCTCCCTGTCCCGCCGATGGGATTCCTGAGATCGTAATCAACGAAATTCTCTACAACAATCCTGATCCAAATTTTGACACGGGCAATTGGCTTGAACTATACAATGCCGGAGACACCCTGGTCGATTTGAGTAATTGGTTTATCATGGATCAAGACTCCGCATTTGTCTTGCCCCTCAACACTCAATTAGGAGCAGGGGAGTATTTGGTGATTGCCGAAAACCCGAGCCTACTGAGCGCCCAGCATGCAGATATCCCTCCCACAACGCCTATCCTTGGGCCCTTGGGCTTTCAGTTTGACAATGATGGTGAGCGTCTCATGCTGTATACGGAGACACGTTGTATGGTGGATTCAGTGGTTTATGATGATAAGGCGCCTTGGCCCGAGGCCAAGCCCGATCCAATCATCGGTTTAGTGGCTCCCTCGCTCGACAATGCGCTTGGACAAAATTGGTATTCGGTCAAAGAGCAAGGCAGTCCCGGTAGAAAAAATGAATTTTTGTGTAGTCCGGCCCAAATCCAAGCAGGTCTACAAGCATGGCTTTCCGCTGATTTAGATACCGCCGATGAAAGCTTAATTGCGCTCTGGCCAGATCAGTCAGGCCAAGGCGCAAATGCGACTCAATCCAATGCCAACAAACTGGCGCGATTTCATGCCGAAGCTATCAATGGGCATGCTGTGTTACGCTTTGATGGTAACAATGATTGGTACAAAGTCAACCAACTTGCTTCCACGCTTTCTGACTCTGCTACCATATTTGTGATCTTCCGGCCTCGAAATCAAAGTGGAGATGGGTATTATCTCTCCTCTCATTTTGGCGGCAGCAATCGCATCAAGTTTGGACACCGCAGCAATGGTGAATTGATCTATGATGATGATGCCATCAGCTTGGCAACGGGTGATTTTAGGGGCAAAGCAAGTATGACTAGCTTCGGCATCTATCCCGATCTCAAGGCTCAAGGTTATGTCAATGGTGTGGCGGGTCCGGCATGGAGTAGCGCTTATATTTCTACGGGCGCGGATCGAGTCTCGCTGGGGCAAGAGTTTGATGGTAGCGGTACCGATGCCCAGACCTCCAATCATTGGTCCGGAGATCTCGCAGAGTTGATAGTGTATGATCGTGTCCTCTCCATCGAGGAACGCCAAAAACTAGAGTCTTATTTAGCGATCAAATATGGCTTAAATCTCCCCGTAGATCAGCATGTCTTTTATCAATACGCTAACTACGCCAATCATCAAGTGGGTATTGGTAGAGACGTAGGAGCATGTTTAGCGCAAACACAAAGCCGAAGTGAAGAAGCGGCGAGTGTCCTGACGCTCAGTTCAGACCAACTCAAATCAGGTGATTTTGTCGTGATGGGCAGCAATGGTGCTAGTGCTAATTTTGCTGATGCCCAGACAGATGTGCCTGCAGGAGTTCGAGAACGCATGGCTCGTAGCTGGCGAGTCGATGAAAGAGGAACTGTCGAAGCCATATCCTTTACTTTAGATACCCTCAACTTGGGGTGGCCCCAAGGCAGCGCAATGTGGGTAATGCTGGTAGATAAGGACGGGAATTTTGCTGATGCGGAAGTTTATAGTCCTGTCGATGGGGAATATCCCCGCTTTTTAGCCAATCTTACCAAAGGCGATTATATCAGCTTTGGGCGACGAGATTACCTTGAGCTCAAGCTGAAAGCAAACTTATCCGGTGCGTATGAGCTGAGCAGCCAATTGATGCGAGATGACCTCAGGCAATTAGGATTGATACCTGAATTAGATCCCTATTCGGGAACGACTAGACTGGATCCTACGCTGCTCACACTAGCAGGGCCAAAGGCAGTGGTTGATTGGGTCTTGCTGGAGATGCGTTCCGGCACGGACTCTAGCCAAATCCTAAGCCAACATCCAATGTTGATCCAAAGAGATGGGAGTTTGATTGACCCAAAAGGCGATAGTACCTTATATTTAAGCGGAGCATGGAATGAGGCTAATTACTATGTGAGTCTGCGTCATCGCAATCATCTTGGTGTCATGACCGCTAGTGCCCAGGTGCAAAAAGATGTGACAAATTCTTTTGATTTTAGGGACGGTCTTAACCTATACGGGCTCTCCTCTCAGAAAATACTTTCTACTGGAGTTTACGGCCTATGGCAAGGTGATATCAATGGAGACGCAAGCATTCGCTTTCAAGGTGCTGCCAATGAGCCTTCAAGCGTCTTTATCAAGATTCTGACTGATCCACTCAATACTTCTTTTGCCCGTAACTACGTATTACTCGGCTATGATCCGGCCGATGTAAATATGGATGGACAAATTATTTATCAAGGAGCAGCTAGCGATGTCGGTGTCATATTTATCAATATCCTTAGCCATCCCGATAATACAGGCTTCAATCGAAGCTTTATTATTTCTGCTTCTCTGCCTGATTAATGATGCCCTTCAGCCTTATTTATTCAATGATCAATGGCTTGGAAATAAAGTGAGAGGGTGTCTTGATCGCAAAAAGATAAAGTCCTTTAGAGATAGACCTGGCGGCATTCCCTAAAG
>JBCAWW010000082.1:0-11457 GCA_038534415.1 Bacteroidota bacterium
ACGGCGGTCATCAGTTGTTGCATCTTCTCGCGATTGCGACGACGTTGGTCGGCAGCGAGTTCTGCTTCTTTTTCGGCCAAGAGCTTCGTAATGTTTTTACGATCAGACTCTTTGGCGAGTAATTCCTGCGGACGAGGTAGAGAAAGAGGTGTGTCCATTTCCGCTAACAGGGCCGCAGTATCAAGATTAGGCAAAAGTGTCTTTTGATTTACCGGCGCTTGGGTCTTGTTTTTTGCGTTTTCGGTATAGGAGTCCTTGAGCATACCGGCCAACATTTTGGCTTTGTTATGCTTAGGCTCGAGATCCAATACCATTTCTAAGTCATAAACCGCTAAGTCAATGCGACGTTGTTGCTGATAGAATCGGCCACGGCTATGATAGGCGCCGGCGTTTTCTGGGTTCAAGCAAATTGCCTCATTATAAGACTGTAGGGCTTTTTCTTCTAGGCTCAATCCTTGGTAGCACTTGGCCATCATGTGATGTACAACTGATGAAGTGGTTTCATCTTTGTTTTCGATCTCATTGAGATAGCTCAAGGCATTGCGATAGGATTCGCCATGAATTTGGGCAAAGCCCATGATCCATTTACTTACATCAGCTTGGTGTCCGGCAAAAGTGCCCTGCTTCAAATCCTCACTTAAAGCTTGCTTGCCGATGTGCTCTCCGAGCAGGCTACTCATTTCTTGGTAGCGCTCTTCCATGGAGAGATAACGCAACACCACTTCGTCTGCATCGCCAGCGACTTTGCGATAATCTCCCCAGATTATCAAGTCTGCCTGATGCTCTTGCGCGATTTGGCGTGCTTCATCCGCATTTTGTGGACAAAAGCCTTTGTGTACATAAGCAACTCTGAGTCCGATGTCTTCGCTGGCTTGCAAGCCATTGATTTGACTGACGATCCCAGATTCAAAGTACGATTCGGTCGGTTGGCAATCGAGATGAGAGCGAAACGGCAGTAAGAGTACGTTATAGGTCTTCTTAGTGATAAAAGCCGTTTGCTGATTGTAAAGCTCTGATGCCAATGCCTGCTCTACTGCTTCACTCTTGGACATCTGCTTCCAGGTCAATACGGAAAACACCATCACCAGCACAGCAGCCAAACTTACCGCTGCTACCCCTCTCTTATAAGAGCGTGGTAAACTGATCGTAAACCTACGGCGGTATTGGTCTACTAACTGATCGATCCAAGCGTTCTCGTTTTGTGGACGAAGTTTTTGTTGTGTGTCGACAGTTTCGGAAACTTGTCTGGCGGACTGAACTACGATCACAGAACTTTGTGTTGCATCCGATTCTGTGCTATCCTCCCTAATATGTGCGGTACTTTCCGCGCTAGACTCCGATACTACTGGATCAGGCGTTCTCTCAATGACTGTGTGCGAAGCGGATTCTTGGCTAGGCCATAAATCTGTCCGTGTGTTTAGCTGTAGGGTTTCTTCGATACGGCTGTAGTCTAAGAAACGGGGCGTGTTCAAACCTTTGAGCTCCTGAGTGCAGAAGTACATACCTGCAGGTACGCTCGGTGCTATTTCAGGTTCAGGGCTTGCTACGACAGCCTCTACAGCTTCGGTGCTTGCCCCAAGGGGCAGCTTTAATAAGTCTGTCGATGTAGACAGATAATACATTCCTTCTGGAAAGGTCTCATGTTTTTCCCATTCCTCTTTTACTTCCCAATACTGGAATGGATCCTGTGGGATCTCCTGTAGACGGAAGCGTTCCGGGAAGCGGGCACGAACATGATCATAGGTTTCCTGAAAGGACATACCGTTGGAAAGCGATTCATATAGATGCTGTCTCAGTAAATTGTCTTTCGCTTCTTCCCCGTGTTGCGATAAGACTAAAACCTGAGGGATCCCTGCAAAAAGCAGTTGCTCTACAGATTCGAGACTAGCACCTCCATCCAATATGACAAGTTGTAAATTGCTTAACTCCTCAAATTGAATGCTATCCCCATTGATTGCTTTCCTTCTTCCGCCCGAGGTATTTAAATACCAGCGATTGGAAATGGGACGCTCTGACATGAAATGAAGAATCACGACCTCATCGGAGGGTGATTGACCATTTAAAAGATCAAAGGCCCAAACTTGCCCTTCTTTACCTTCTGTAACTATATAAATGTTGGTGTCCTGCGGAAGATATCCTTGGAGTTCGGCTTGTAAAAGCCGCGCCTCTTGCACCGCTTTTTTGCGGCTGGGCTCGCTCGCTACATTAGCGATATAGATATGCTTATAGGTTTTCGCCTGCATGACTGATAGATACTAGAAAGCTTGAAGGATAAGTGAATTGGTATGCTTCGAAGTTATATGTTTATGCAACTGACTCAAGCTTTCGTACCGTGATCCGTCAATAAGCCGTCGCGGACGGACAATTTTGAGGAGTGAACTATCTGAATTTAGAATTAGGCCAAAATGCCAAAATTCGCATATTGCAAACCGGTCGTGGGTAAATACTGCGTTTACATATAATATCCGAAAACATGAACACGAAACTGTGCCTGAAATGGACGAGCATGACAATTTCTCCCCTCATAGGCTTACTGCTTATTTTTGCGCTCTCAGCTTGTACCCAAAATAGGACAAAGCCCCAAAGCCCTTCAACCTATGTCTCCGTGCTTGGCATTGCGCAGGATGCCGGCTACCCTCAGGCGGGCTGTCGCAAAGACTGTTGTCAAGCTGTATATAAGGATAGGAACAAAGCCCGCAAAGCCGTCTGTTTGGGTATTGTAGATCAGATAGGCAAAATCAGCTGGATGATCGAAGCAAGCCCAGAATTTCCTGCCCAATACCACGATTTGCAGCATCTAGCCCCGCAAAACCAATTTGGCGGGATTTGGCTTACCCACGCCCACATAGGCCACTATTCGGGATTAGTGCATCTGGGCCGAGAAGCCATGGGTGCCCAGCAAGTACCAGTGTATACTATGCCACGCATGCAGCAATTTCTAGACACTAACGGGCCTTGGTCCCAATTGGTCAAACTGCAAAACATCCTCCTCCAGCCCATACAGGCCGATACGAGCTATATCCTAAATTCGCAGATTGCAATCGAGCCTATCTTGGTCCCGCATCGAGATGAGTTTTCCGAAACCGTTGGCTATATCGTGCAGGGCCCTGTCAAAAAGCTGCTTTTTATCCCCGATATCGACAAATGGAGCCGCTGGGACCGTGATATCCGTGATTATATCTCTAAAGTGGATTATGCCCTCCTAGACGCTACCTTCTTTCAAAATGGCGAAATCCCCGGTCGTGATATGTCTGAGATCCCCCATCCCTTTGTAGAGGAGAGCCTGGCCTTATTTGCCGATATGCCGAGCGAGACCAAAGCCAAGATCTATTTTATTCATTTCAATCATACCAACCCTTTGCTACAGGCCGGCTCCGCCGAACGCCAAGTCGTCTTAGACGCAGGCATGAAAATCGCCGAGGAGGGGATGATATTGGGATTGTAGGTGTGGCTTGCAAGCCGCACCTACACAAGCCGCACCTACACAAACCGAACCTACACGACATCCGTACCCTGAAAACCCGCAGATAACAGGATTAGGTCCCGTTTTTCGCATTCTGCGAACGCTTGTTCGAGTATCGATGGAGGGAGCATATTGGCATCCGGCCAAAGCCAGAAGCTAGGCTTTGCCTCTGCTAGTTCTGTGATGAGGATATGAGCCAAGGCTAAACGGAGCTGAGCGAGTAGGCTCGCCGGTAAGTCCGTAGGTAGGCGATCGGGCTGCATAAGCGAACTGGAATGGCGCTGATCCACCAACTGCAGACTGCACACATCCGCGACCTGGAGTTCCCCGAAGGGATAAGCCAACAACTCCTTATATATACGGTCGAGTAAATCGAGGGCTTGCAGATTGCGATTTCCCCCTTCGTTGGTCGTAAATAAGGAAGGGGCACCCAGCTCAGCCACAAATTGAGCGTGAAACTGCCGCAGCTCTTCAAACAGACTCAGCAAGGGATGCGGCGCCTCGACCAAAGTCAGCACAAAACGACTTTCCTTTAATAAGGTATCGTTCCACTGATCGATTTGGGCAGCTAAGCTTTCCCGCCAAGCAAAACTCGGCAACTGCTCCAACAACTTACCCAAGAGATCACTATGCTTGACGCCCAATTGCTCGCGCAGCTCAGTGAGTTCGTTGCGCTGCATAAATTCCCGTAGATAAGTGGCAAAGTCGGCCATCTCCACTGCGTGGAACGCTTGGAAAGGGCCCTTGGCGTCAAAATAGGCCAAAAATGCCTGTCTCATGCGTTGCAAGGACTGCTCACATAGCTCCGCTGCAGTTTGGCTCTCTTGGATTTGCTCGTGCAAGTCTGCCAAAGGATCTTCGCGCTGGGTCGCTTCGATTTCAAAAAGTCGCTCAGTCAGGACTTCTATGTGCAAATGATCGGGAAAGGGCGTTTTGGCCTGACGACTCTGCTCCAAGTCTTCGGCCCAAAGCGGCAAACGATCCAAAAGCATTGCTTTTTCTTGCTGGTAGGCCATGACCAAGGGTTGGAACATGCGCGCCTGATGCAATTGCACCAGAGGATTGTCTGCTTCCACTTCTCCTTTGACTTCATTTTGCAAGAAGTCTTTGACCTTGGCTTGTTGCGACAACCAGTTTTGCTCCCACTTTTGAGACAGTTGGTCCCATTGGGCCTGGAGATCGGTTAGGTAATCTTGGATTTGTAAAACCTGCTCTTGCACTACCTTTTGCAGGGCGTCGAGGGCATATTGTTGGCGCAAACGTGCCTGTTCCTGCTGTTGCTGCTGGTTTTGCAGTTGAGAACGGTAGTCTGTTCGCATTTTACGAATCCGGAGGTCCGTCTGCTCTATTTCGTAGCCAAGCTTATCGAGTTTGCGTTGTTGATCACGTAAACGTTGTTTCCAGCGCTTCTGTAAGTTTTCCTGTTTACGTACTAAGCTTTGCTCTTCTTTTACCCAATCATGCTTTTGCTGCTCAATCTGCTCTGCAATTGCCGCCTCTTCTTTCGCAAAATCGATTTTGGGTAGTTCGGGGAGCTCTATTTCGTCTAGGTCAAGATTGACCCCAAAGATTTGTTCATTGATGCGCGCTATGCTGGGACCGAGGTAAGCCTGCCGCAGCACTTCCTCTCGCAGCACCTTGCCAAAACGCTGTTCCCATTCGGGATAGTTATTTTCGAGCCAGGCCAAAAGACTCTGCTTATGGTCCCGCGCTTGCTCGCTGAGCCGCTTTTGAGCCTTTTCTAGGCTTGCCAAGCTGCTCTCGTATTGCTGTCGGGCTTCTTTGAGGGCTGCCTTGGCGGCTTCGAGGCTTTGGGTGCGCTCTTGTTGGAGACTTTGCAGGCGCTTTTGGCCTTGTGTTTGGTCTATCTGCTGTTGAATTAGTTTCTTTTCAGCGGCGATCCAGCGTTCGGGACTGATTTCGCCGGCTTTTATCTCAGGAGCAAGTTTTAGGCTCTCGCCCAAATTTTGGAGCAAATCGTGTAGATATTCACTTTGGTGAGTGAAGGCAGCTTGTTGATCGACCAATAAGGCCGCAAAAGCTTCTTGCATCTGCTGCCCACTCTGGATGCTTTCGCCCAGCAAAGTCCACCATGCATTTATATCCAGGGCCAGCACTTCTTGCTTGTTGACTTGGGCTTCGAGCAAGGGAATTTGACTCACCAGCTCCAGATGAGCCTCCACATTGAGTTGGCTATAAAATTCTTGTCGCTGTCGCGCATAATCAATTTTTGCTTCGAGTATGCTGCGTTCTTTTTGCTTGCGAATGCTTTCCGGGGCTTTTTGTTGCAGCATCGCAATTTGCGATTGCAGCTTTTCTCGCTCAGCTTCTAACTTTTTGAGCTGAAGGTTTTGCCGTTGTTCTCGCTCGGCTAGCTGAGCTTGGCGCTCAGTGATGGCTTGCTTACGGGCCTGCCATTCTTCCCCAAGTTGGATGATTTGTTGGCGTTCTTCCAAGAGTCGCTCGAAGGCTTGTAGCTCTTGTTGATCTTGAACATAGGACTGTAGCGTATCCACCAAATTTTTGAGCGGGCTAGCTTGGGCTTTGGGCAGCAAGAGTTTTTTGATGGGACTGAGCGTTCGCCAACGGCTAGCCTCCCACAAATCTGCCCAACGCTCGTCAAAGCCCTCAATCCCAAAATGGGTGGGTAAATCCGCAAAAGGAGAGGCATTGAGGGCTAGTTCGTGAATTGCGATCGCTTTTTCGGCAATACGAGATAAGAGTTCCCCGAAGGGATAAGCATCTCCCTCTGGCTGTAAAAACAGCTCCTCCTCATAGGCATTGCGTACCCAAAAGGCACGACTCACTCCCTGCGAGCGACCATACACTAGACAACGGCGGGAGCGTTTGACCTTAATCTCTAAAATGCCATATGCTTGCTCGCTGCCGAGCAAAAACTCATCGATGGGCTCACCGGCCAGCATCAGTTGCAATAAGGATAAAGATTGTTGGGCTTGGGCATCAGCGGTCTCCTGCAAAAAAAGACTCCTCGTGAGGGGAATCTCTATGGTAGCCCTTTGTGGACCTTGCAGCCAAATAAGACGTTGCCAGCTCATCCTTTGATTTGTATACTCTGGAAAAAGCGTATCAGATAATCCAGGCTCGCAAGTACGCGAAACTGATCGGGACTTGCATGGGTTTGGGCGATAAATCCTACTTTTTCCATCTCTCGCAACCACAATCGCAATAGTTCCTCAGGCGTATGCGCACTCCCTCTAAATCCGAGGCGGCGAACTTTGCCTAGTAGGCGTTTTTGCTGATTGAGGATCAGTTCCCATTCCTCGACTTCGATGCTATAGCCCGGACCAAAGGCGGGGTCAAAGAGTAGGCCGATTTCTAGCCAATCTAAAAAGCGGAGTACCTTTTCTCGGCGCTCGTTTTCTTCGACGCTACTGAGGCTTTGGCTGAGATAAAAATAATGCTTTTGCTGTTCGAGTCGAAAACCAAGCGGCGCAAAGTGCGTGCTTATTTCCGCAAAATGATCGCTTAGGATGGTAAACCACCGCTTTTGCGTCGGATCGGGATGATCAGCGCAGATAAATTGGCCTTGGTGAAGCCAAGCGAAAATTGCGGCCGTTTCGGCAGGTAATTGCATTTGCCTATTCTAGCTTAAATCGAAAGACTAATATAGGGGTAGATTTGCACAAGCACACTAGAAAATACAATATGCGCTTACAGTTCGTTTTTGGCTTTTTGTGGTTTTTCGCCGCAATGATTACGCACAGCCAAGCTCAGATTATCGGTTCGAAGACAGATAGCACAGGGCAAGTTTGGCAGATTCGTTTTGTGACCGACTTTAGTCCCATACCCCTTTGGCATGGTTTCTCCGAAAGCTACCGTGGAGAACGCTATCTGGGCGACCAAAATTGGGAGTGGAGTGAAACCGATACCAGCTTTAGCGAAGGCTTTGTGCCCAACAATTGGGCCTATAACATTCGCCTCGGTACTCAACTCAACTTGGTCAAAGATTTATATGTAGGGGTCAACTACAGTGCCTATATATACCGACGCTTTCAAGCGATTGAAGGCGGAGGTACGGCGATCTCAACCATTCCGTTTTTCGCGCTCAATGCCAGTTTGAGCTATCCTTATATCTTGCCTTTTGCCCCAAAAGTGGAGTTACTTCCAACAGTTTCTTTTGGACGATATCAGGGAGATGGTTACAGCGACTATGAGGGGCTAGGGGAGGAGTGGTCTTTTGAAGGCCGCATGGGTATCGGGCTCCGCCTGAAAAAACATCCCCAGCAATTTCGCTTTTGGGCCGCCTACAGCCGTATGTGGTATAACGAAAGCCAACAGAGTTGGGTCTATCCGGATCGGATGCGTGAGATTTCGACCTTATGGCAGTTTCTCAATGTGGGTGTGGGCTTGGTTTGGCATATTCGTATTGAGGAGGATCGTTAGGGTTTGGATCGCTTCGCGGAACGCTTGTCTCTTGGAAAATTTGGTTATTTCATTTTGGAAAAATGTAGCGGCACAATCCCGAAAGCTTTCGCGGATGTGCCGCTACGAATCGTATCGATCGATATATGGGTATAAGCGTTCCGCGTCCCGAAAGCTTTCGGGAGTAGCCCTAATAAACGACCATCTTACGTACCGTCTGTTTACCTTCGATCTCAAATCGTAATGTGTACAAACCTGAGGGTATGTTTAGGTTTTGCTGGATCGTTTGGGTTCCTGATGCAAGCTGAATTTCCTGCTGATGCAGTAGGGCACCAAGATTATTGAAGAGACTAAATTTCACTTTGGTGGCTTTCAGACTTTCAAAGCTAAGGGTAAAACTGCCATCGTTGGGATTGGGGTAGAGACGAACAAAATTATTGTCAAAACCATCCTTAATACCGACGCTAGCATCGATAAAAGTAGAGGCGTCAGCTTGCAATGGCGGCAATTCCTCATTGAGGGCCGTATCGTAGGCAATGCTATAAAACTCATAAAAGGAACCCGCCACTCCTAGGAAGACAAAACTCGTATCACTCAATTGATCCGCCGCTACTTGCCAAGGTCCGCCATCTTCACGGAAGTAAAGGTCAAAATAGCGCACTCCCGATCCAATATCACTGCTGCTCCAATGCAAAGGAATCTCCAGATCCGACAAAGTATCGGCCAGCGCGGCAATTTGACTACTCGGCAAATCATCGTCGATGGTATTGCGCCAAGTATTGGTGATGATAGGCGGATTGGTATCAAAATAAATCCCTGCACTGTTTTCCATGATGGCACCCGTCTGAATCGCAGCCTGGGTTTCAAGACTGAAAATGATACTACCTGTACCACTTACGCCATCCACATTGGGCGGCAAAAATCCACCAATAGGATCATCTACGGCTTGCATCGTCAAAGTATCCAGGGTCAAAAAGCGGCAAACAAACTCACCGTTGACACTCTCCAATTCAGTAGTAACTTCAACATAGTAAGGCAATCTAGGGCGCAAATCGACGATTCGATTTTGCGTTCCGCGCTGCGGGACGAAGCGATATAAACTGTCGGCAATATTGAAGCCCATCAATTGCAGACTATTGAGGTCAAAAACAGTAGGATCGAGGGTATCCCGAATTTCTACCACCAAAGCTGGTGCAGTGGCAGTATCTATATTTTCGAAACGGATCACATACGGAAAGGCTTGATCTGACCGCAACCAACCTAAACCACCTTCGCCCTGACGGCCGGTTTTATCGTTGGGATCAAAAGAACCTACCCCAAAGCCATCAAAGTCGCCTTTGTCTTCAGGCGTGAGGCATTTGTTGAGCACATCATAAGTAGTTTTGACGGTGAGGGCTTCATTTACGGTTTCGAGTACCACGCGCCCCACGCCCAAGGTGGTGAAATCCAAAATACAACCCACGGCCGTACCGCCAACCCCTACCATATAATCCGTAGCCCAGCTAGAAGTGCCAAATTGAGGATCGTAAAGCAAATCAAAAGTGGGGGAAAGGGCCGCATCCAAAGCGCCATAGGCACAACCGGCAAAAGGGATAAAGCCAATCGCGGCGCCAAACCAAGTATCAAAACATTCACCCGTCCAATATTTGAGCGGAGAACCATAAAGGGGTTCATTCGCCCAAGCCCGCATCCTAAACTGACCTATCGCCGTTACTTCTGCACTAAATTGAATTATACCGACGCTACCCGCGGGTATCTTGGGCAAGATGAAGGCATGCACATTGGCTTCATACTCCTTGGTCCAGAGCGTATCGATGGGCACAAATTGGGGGATACTATCCAAAAAGGCTTGAGTGGTATCTAGTATACTGATCTCCAGATATTCGATGCGCACATTGGCCAGATTTTGCGAGGTAGCCAAC
The DNA here is from genome assembly GCA_038534415.1 of Bacteroidota bacterium. Classification (GTDB taxonomy): domain Bacteria; phylum Bacteroidota; class Bacteroidia; order J057; family J057; genus JBCAWW01. The sequence goes on from JBCAWW010000082.1 coordinate 9,769, forward strand.
CAGATCGGCACCCCAATCGCATCGATATTGCCGGAATTACCATACTGGATGTAAAATTTAGCACGCGCATTGGTTCTCGCCAGCTTACGACCGATGACATCGGCATAGACCTGAGTCCGGCTATTGGCCTCAATCTCAAATCCATTGGGTATCACAATAGTAGTATCACCCGGTATTTCGATCACCAGATCTCTAAAACCCGGAGCTTCGCCGCGTAACACAAAAGGCACGTCCAGCAATGCATCCCCATGTTGTACCCGACCGCTGTCCAAACCAACGATGGGATTGAAACCATTGTGGCGAAGATACACTCGGGTATCTGGACTAAAACCCGCCCCGCGTAAACGGATGGTAACATCTCCTTCATTCCCGCCTTTTAGGGGAAGATAAGAGGCTAAATGTGGCCCAAGGATCAATTCTTGTTCTTCGTGCGCCTCAATATCTAAAGTCGAAATGTGCGCATGCCGCCTATCGTTGAGGCGGAGATAATTGCCTCCCACCACTAATTTTTCATCATAGGCCTCCACTGCCTGCAGTTGAACATAGTCCACCGGAAAAGGAGCTTTGGTGAGTCTAGCTCCCAATGCGCTTACTCGCGCTAAACCGTTTACCGCCGTACCGGCGCTGCTTTTGATCTGCCCCCCAATCATCACATCCTGCCCGATGGGCTTGACAAAGTTTACTTGAAAACCCAGTAGGCCTTCATCGATTCTAGGATTCCACGGCAGGGCATTGCCATCAATCGGGTGTAAGGCAGCGATATGATTACGATCCTCGCCACTGATTTGAGTGAAGTTACCGGCTACATAAATACGGTCTGGCGTAGCCTCCACTTGAGAGAGACTGTTAAAGACTGGTGTATTGTGCGCGGGTGCCCAAATTTGGAGGTTTCCATTCAAATCGACGGCCGCTAGTCGGTCTCGATTTTGATTGGCCACCTGCCCAAAATCTCCAGCGAGATATAATTGACCCGATTGGAGAGCAAGGCCTTCGACTCTGTCATCTATAGCGACATTTAGCGGTAGGAGATTGCCATTGGGATCTATGCCAGCCAGATAAGTGCGGCTTTGGCCGTTGATCTGGGTGAAGGTACCGCCGAGATAGAGATTACCGGTAGCCGGGTCTTTGACAACTTCACGAGTATTGCTATTGAGACTGAGATTCCAGTTAGGCGAAGGCAGACCTTGATTGCGATCCACCGAAATCAGCATTTGGTCCGGCTGGGAGGAGGAGGTCTGCAAATAGATTTGCTCGCCATTATTGCTGACTTCGATTTGGGTTACGAGCGCATCTGTTTGAGGCGCCCAGTCCAAAATCGCATTAGTTCTGAGGTCGTAGGCATAAGTATTGGATCGGTAGCGAGTATCGCTCATCGAAAATTCCCCGCCTACCAGCGTTTGCAGACTGTCCTGCAAAAAGGTCTTGACAAAGCTATTGGGTGTCAAAGTAAATGGCTGTAAAAGTCCTGCTTGAGCGCTGAGCAAACCCATATACTGGCGATCCTGATTATTTAGCTGGGTAAATTCCCCTCCGACATAGAGCAGACTATCTTGGAGCGATAGGCTGAGGACTTTGCCGTTTGCGGCTGCGCCGAACGATAAGAACTTGCCATCCGAACGGCCGACTTTCGCAATGTTGCCAACCGCATCTCCCCCTACATTGGCAAAGACACCTCCAATATAAACGACG
>JBCAWW010000083.1:0-11450 GCA_038534415.1 Bacteroidota bacterium
CGATCAGATAACGCGTATTGAGCATATTGAGCATCTGTAGACGCTGCATCCCAGCTTGTCTGAGCGAATCAGGCTGATTGACCACTTGACTTAGCTCCTGTATCTCTGGTTGGATCTGGCGAGTGAGTACATCTTGGTAGCGCTGCATTTTTGCCGCGTGATAACCTCCGACATGCTTGTGAAAATAAGAGGTAGACGCATCATTGACATAGTCTGTAGCGAGGTTCAAGACGCGGTAGTTGGGATCTTGATCTTGCAAGATGAATTGATCTGCCGGACTCGGCGCAAAGCGCGCTTGATATTGTCGTTCTGACTCAACGCTATCGTTGTCAATTGGTAGATAGCGTTTGTTGACGGGGATCATATCGAGGAGGATCAATGCCGCGATCCCCGCAAAGATGAGTTTATCATTTTTGATTTTGCCGCCCATAAATAGCCAGAGCAGCCCACCCGCCAAGACGATAAATAAGGCTGAGCGCATCCCGTCATTGCGAAGCAATGTCTGACGATTTTCGATAGTCGCATCGATAAACTGATTGACCTGAGCGGAGTTGGCTTCGGCTCCTGTCAAACGACTAAAACTGCGTGAGTCAGAATTGTAAACAGACTCATTGGTAAAACTCATGAAGGCAGGCCCCGCCAATGCTAGGAAAAGTGCTAAGCCAGCCGTAATACCAGCGGCAATCATAATCTGCTTTTGCAACCAAGTCTTTTCTACGCCTTCGCGAGGAGAGAAGACTTCTTTAAGCGCCAAAGCACCTAGGAAGGGCATCGTCAGTTCAGCAATCACCAAAAACATAGAAGGTGCCCTAAACTTGCGGAAACCGGGGAAGAAGTCCCAAAAGAGGTCCGTCAAGAAGAAATGTCTACCCCAAGAGAGGATAATCCCGAGGAGGGTAGCGGCTAGTAACCACCACTTGAGCCGTCCCGGAACGATAAACAATCCAAGAAAGAACAAAAACACGACGATAGCTCCGACATAAACGGGGCCAGAAGTACCGGGTTGATCTCCCCAGTAACCTGGCCATCTTTCAGATATGCGCCTTGCTTGAGCAGTACCTGCGGTTCTCTTGAGTAGTTCGTAAACTTCGTTTTCGCCCATATTGGCTCCAGAAGAGCCGCCATAAAAGTTGGGGATTAGGAGCGTAAAAGTCTCTCCCATATCATAACTCCAACGCATGGCGTATTCATAGTCGAGACCTGATTTCTTTTGTTTTTCACCATCCTGAGCGTTCGCCAAAGGCGTTAGCTCCGACTGCCCCCTAGTAGAGACATCGGCATACTCTATAGTCGTCAGTAGTCGTCCTAAATTAGGTCCAACCCCCAGGAGGCCTGCCAAAACGAGAATACCCGCTGCTTTGCCAAAGTCTGGCAAAGTTTTATTTCTGACCGCATCTACAAAATAAAATATGCCCAGCAAGCCTAGCACCAATACGAGATAGTAGGTAATCTGATAGTGGTTGGTAGAGACTTCGAGGGCCGTAAAGAAGGCAGTCATGGCTCCTCCCAGCAACCAATTGCCGCGGAAAGTGTAGATCACACTCGCCAGCACAGGCGCCATATAAGCGATGGCATTGGCTTTGGAGGTGTGCCCCGGTCCAAATATGATAAAGAAATAGGAGGAAAGGGCAAAAGCTGCCGCACCTATCCCACTTATCCAAGGATTGACTTTTAAGACTCGCAGCAAAAAGAAAAAGCCCAAAAACATCAAAAAGATATAATTAGCTGGCCTCGGTATCCCAAACCAAAGGAGTTTGTTGATCTTGGTAATCAGGTCTCCAGAAAACTGGATAGAGGTCTGAAAGGCAGGCATACCACCAAAAAGAGTACTCACCCAAAGGGCTTCCTCTCCGGTTTCGGCCCGAAAATCTTTGGTTTCCTTTGCCATACCGGCAAATTGGGCGATATCGTGCTGGTAAAGGATCTTACCATCAATCACGATTGGCTTAAAATAAATCGCCACAACAGCAAAAAACGCTAAGATGATCCCAAGGTGGGTCAAAAGTGGTTTTAGCCAAGCGGGTTGGTTTGAAGAAGTAGCTTTAGCGGCGGGTTTCTTTGCCATGAGAAAAGAGAGTCTTGGGTATTTGAAAGCCCTAAACTAATAAACCCCTAACGATCCTCCAACAAGCTGACTAGGTACTCTCCATATCCGCTCTTGATCAGGGGCTGTGCGATCTCCCTTAATTGGTCCGCATTGATGTAGCCCATGCGGAAAGCGGTCTCCTCAATACAGCCCACCTTAAGGCCCTGTCGCTTCTCGATGATTTGCACAAACTGCCCGGCGTTCATCAAAGAGTCATGGGTTCCTGTGTCTAACCAAGCTGTACCACGACCTAAGATAGAGACGTGAAGTTTGCCAAGTTCAAGATAGGTGCGGTTGACATCCGTAATTTCAAGTTCACCCCGCGGAGAAGGCTTAAGGTTTCGCGCAATTTCAACCACCTCTTGGTCATAAAAATAGACTCCAGGCACCGCATAGGAGGATTTGGGTTTTTCGGGCTTTTCTTCGATGCTTATGGCTTTTCCGCCTTCGTCGAACGCCACCACCCCATAAGCTTTGGGATTGGAGACGTGATAGGCAAATACCATACCTCCTCTTTCATCGGAGATACGAGCTCTAGCGTTCGACAGAGTCAGCCCTAACTTATCGCCATAAAAGATATTATCTCCCAATATCAGGGCGACATCATCGTCGCCAATAAAATCTGCCCCAATGATAAATGCTTGGGCCAATCCCTCTGGTTTGGGTTGAGCGGCATACTCAAAACGTACTCCCAATCTCGAACCATCCCCCAACAATTGTTGGAAAAGGGGCACATCCTTGGGCGTCGAAATGATCAAAATCTCTCGAATACCGGCAGACATTAAGGAGGAAAGCGGATAATAGATCATCGGTTTGTCGTAAACCGGCATAAGCTGTTTACTGACAGAAATGGTGAGCGGGTATAGTCTAGTACCGGAGCCTCCGGCGAGGATGATGCCTTTCATAATTAGGGGCTTCTCTATTCTTCCTTCGATGGAATTAATAAAGGGGATATCTTAATCTTTAAATAAGCAGAAATATTTACGCTACGCTTTAGTCCTTTTTGCACAGCAGGGAACCCAAAGGCCCTGATAGCTATTGAGCAGAAGGATCGTTTGGAAGATTGTCAATTTATTTCTAATTCCAGAACAAATTTCTTCAAAAAGGAGATACAAAATCTTCAAAGGCTGGATGCTTTTGGTCTTTACCAGAGATATTGGGCTCCGAGTCCATCTTTCGCCAGGGGATCGCTAGTTGGGGATCATTCCACATGACTCCACCTTCGGAGCCATGTTGATAGTAGTTGGTGCATTTGTAGTGAAAGAGGCAGCTTTCAGATAAGACCTGAAAGCCGTGGGCAAAGCCTTCTGGGATATAAAGCATCGTATGATCTTCCGCTCTCATTTCGGCGGTGATACATTTGCCATAGGTTGGAGAGTCCTTACGGATGTCCACCGCAACGTCCAGCACATGCCCCTGCAAGACAGTGATCAATTTGCCTTGGTCGTAAGGAGGCGCTTGAAAATGCAAGCCCCGGATCGTCCCTCTCGAAGAGGAAGACAGATTGTCCTGCACAAATTGCAAATGACCGAGGCCAATTTCTGCAAAGCTACGTTGGTTATGTAGCTCGAGAAAAAAACCTCGGTCATCGCCGAATACGTCAGGTTGAATAATTATGATTCCCGGTAGAGAGGTCTCAAGTTTGCGGAACCCCATTCAGTTGCTCTTTAAAGTATGCTAAGGTCTTCAGCAAGCCTTCACGACGGCTTACCTTCGGTTCCCACCACAAGATCTCCTTAGCCCGAGTAATATCTGGCTGTCTAACTTTAGGATCATCTTGTGGTAAGTCCTTATTGATGATTTTACTATTTGAGCCGGTAAGTTCGATCCTTTGGCAAAATCAAGGATACTGATTTCTGAAGGGTTGCCAATATTGACAGGATCGGACTCATCGCTCAATAGAAGGCGATAAATACCTTCAATTAAATCATCAACATAGCAAAAACTGCGGGTTTGGCTACCGTCTCCAAACACAGTAATATCTTCGCCTCTGATGGCTTGAGATGCAAAGGCTGGCAGAGCACGACCATCATCTAGTCGCATACGCGGTCCGTAGGTATTGAAAATACGGATGATGCGGGTTTCCAATCCATGATAACGGTGGTAGGCCATAGTGATGGCTTCCATGAAGCGCTTGGCCTCATCATAGCAACCGCGAAATCCGACGGGGTTTACGTTGCCCCAATAATCTTCAGTTTGTGGGTGGATCAATGGATCACCATAGACTTCAGAGGTAGAGGCGATCAAAACGCGAGCTCCTTTTTCCTTGGCAAGGCCGAGGATTTTGTGGGTGCCCATGGCGCCTACTTTGAGCGTTTGGATCGGGATCTTGAGATAATCAATTGGACTGGCAGGCGAAGCAAAGTGCAAGATGTAATCTAAATTGCCTTCTACGAAGGTATAATTGGTTACGTCATGCTTTACAAACTTAAACCCCTCAACACCCATTAGGTGCTGAATATTTTGAATGTTACCTGTGATGAGATTGTCCATGGCGACGACCTCATAACCTTCCTTGAGAAAGCGATCACATAAATGTGAACCCAAGAAACCAGCACCACCAGTGATTAGGACCTTTTTCTTTGACATTTTTAGGATTGTGTTAGTGGAGAATTTTTTATCGAAAAAAAGGGGAATAAGGACCCTAAGTCCTCATTCCCCTCTTCATATTATCTACCCGAATCAGGATTTGACCTGATTGGCCTGTACGACAGAACGACGACCGATAGAATAATAGGTATACCCCATCTCTTCCATGATCTCAATATCATAAATATTACGTCCATCAAAGATTACCTTCTCTTTGAGGCTAGAAGTGATATTGCCGAAGTCTGGAGTGCGGAATTCGTTCCACTCAGTGATCAACAATAACGCATCAGCACCCGCAAGCGCATCATATTGATTTGCGGCAAACTCGATCGGCAGATCAGGATGGTAAGTTTGTACTGCTTCCATCGCTTCTGGATCATAGGCTTTGATCGTTGCACCGCGGTCCGTCAATTCTTTGATGATAACCAAAGCCGGAGCTTCGCGGATGTCATCAGTATTAGGCTTAAAGGCTAAGCCCCAGACGCCAAAAGTTTTTCCGCTGAGGTCTTCACCATAGTGAGAGATCACTTTTTCCACCATTACGACTTTCTGCTTGGTGTTTACATCCATTACAGAACGCAGAATCTGGAAGTCATACTCATAGGCCTGAGAGGTCTTGAAGAGAGCTGAAACATCTTTCGGGAAACAAGAACCCCCATATCCCACACCGGGGAAAAGGAAGCGCTTACCGATACGGGTATCAGTTCCGATACCTTTACGTACGTTGTCTACATCAGCTCCTACTCGCTCACATAGGTTCGCGATTTCATTCATAAACGAAATCTTAGTAGCGAGAAAAGAGTTGGCCGCATACTTAGTAACCTCTGCACTTGGCTCATCCATCATGATGATGGGGTTGCCAGAAAGTACAAATGGCTTATAAAGGCGGTGCATTTGTTTGCGAGCACGCTCAGATTTAGTACCAATTACGATACGCTCTGGCTTAAGGAAATCCTGTACCGCAAATCCTTCACGCAAAAACTCAGGATTAGAAACCACGTCAAATTCAACGTCAGTCTGAGAAGCAATCGCTTGCGTTACTTTATCAGCAGTTCCTACTGGAACGGTACTTTTATTTACGATTACACGATAATCTTTCAAAAGAGTACCAATCTCGTTGGCGACTCCCAATACATATTTAAGGTCTGCAGAGCCGTCTTCCATTGGAGGAGTAGGCAAAGCGAGGAAGATAATTTCGGCATGCTCTACTGCTTCTGAGAGAGAGTCAGTAAAGTGAAGGCGTCCTTCTTTGGTATTACGCTCAAAAATAGTTTCTAGTCCTGGCTCATAAATCGTAACCTGTCCAGAACGTAGTTTGGCAAGTTTGCGCTGATCGTTGTCAACACAGATCACATCATTTCCGGCTTCCGCAAAACAAGTCCCTGAGACAAGTCCTACATATCCGGTACCTACTACTGCAACTTTCATAAAGGAATAAGTTTTTTTTTAGATAAATTTTTTCAAATGTTCTACGATATAGCTTTGCTGCGTTTCGTCTAATTCAGAGTGCATGGGCAAACTCAATACTTGTTCGCTCAATTGCTCAGAGATAGGAAAATCCCCTTCTTTATACCCATAGCCATTATATGCTTTTTGCAAATGCAATGGCACTGGGTAGTAGATCATATTGGGGATACCAGCAGCATCCAATTTCGCCTTCAGATCATCTCTTTTGGCTCTACCGCCTGCGATCTTAAGCGTATACTGATGAAAGACGTGCTGCGCATAATCCGCTCTAAACGGAATTTCTACGCCCTCTACCTCTCCCAACATCTCATCATATAAGGCCGCCGCTTTGCGTCTAGCCTCTGTATAAGCATCTAAATGCTTCAATTTCACATCAAGAATCGCTGCCTGAATCGCATCCAAACGGCTATTCACCCCTACCCTATCGTGGTAGTAACGACGCTCAGAACCATGGTTGCAGATCGACCAAAGTATCTCTGCTAGCTTCGCATCGCGGGTAAAAATGGCACCACCATCTCCATAAGCTCCTAGGTTCTTACTAGGATAAAAAGAGGTAGTTCCAATATGCCCAATGGTCCCTGTCTTCATTTTATTCCCGTCGGGGAACGTATAGTCAGAACCGATGGCTTGGGCAGTATCCTCGACTACATAAAGCTCATGCTTCGCCGCCAAATCCATGATTGGCCCCATATCAGCTGCCTGCCCAAAGAGGTGTACCGGTAGTATCGCCCGTGTTTTATCTGAAATAGCTGCCTCAACCGCTTCAATATTCAAATTGAAAGTATCGGGATCTACTTCTACAAATACGGGTTTCAAGCGAAGCAGAGCAATCACTTCTACAGTAGCTACATAAGTAAAACTTGCAGTGATCACCTCATCGCCAGCTTGCAAATCCAATGCCATCAAAGCAATCTGCAAGGCATCAGTTCCATTAGCACAAGAAAGAGCGTGTGGCACATCCAGATAATCAGCCAGATGATCTCTAAAAGATTGAACTACTGGCCCGTTGATAAATCTACCGGAACGGACAACCTCTAACACGGCATTATCAACTTCTTGCTGAATTTTTTGATACTGAGTGATAGTATCAACCATCTGAATTTTCATACTACGCTTGCTTTTTGACGACCCAAACTAAATAAGAGCACAAAGATATTGATTTCTACATGTCTCTCCTATACAAAGTCAAGCGGATTAGCTAGCAATCGACACAATCTTTTGACCTTTTTTAGTCTGTTTGCTTGCCGTAAATTTGGGTGTTCCTCTTTACCAACAAAGATGGGGGATTTCTTGCGTATGAAACGTTCAATATTATTGCTTTTCTTACCTCTACTATGGCTGCCTTCTATGCATGCCCAGGTAAGCCTTCAGGATTCTAGTGTATCGATGGGACTACTGCAAGTGAGCTATCGTGGCTTACTTACGGGTGGGGACATGGCGGACCGCTATGGCTTTAATTCTCAAATAGGCCTTGATTTTAGCTGGAAATTTGCCAATCAGTTCTACGCGACCGTCGGGGCTCAGGCCTTGGTGAGCGACGATATTCGGGACACCGCCTTATTGCAAAACCTCTTGACAGGCGGCTTGCTAGTCACCAATAATGGCCTATTATCTGACGTCAGATTGATCCAGGCAGGCTTTGTGATTCCCCTCTCTGTAGGGCGGCTCTTCACCTTGCCGATTTTCCCCAACCCCAATACCGGCATATTTGTCGAAGTCGGCGGGCAATACATGCAACACTGGATCAATATCACTCCTACCGATGAGGAAGTGGCGGCGATCTCAGGTGAATACGCCAAAGGCTATGACCGCATGACGGCTGGTTTTGGGGTTCGAGAGGCGATTGGTTTTCGCTATATCGGCAATGGTGGCTATGTCAATTTTTCGGTGGGCCTAGAGTTTAGCCAAAATTTCACCAATGGCTTACGTAGCATCCAATACGACACCGGCCAAGCCGGCATCCAAGGGCGCAGAGACTATCTGAGTGGTTTTTATGTGAGTTGGATTTATCCCATCCTAGAGAGAGCACCTAATAAGGTGTACTATTATTAGGGGGTTTACTGCTTCGCAGAACGCTTATCTCTTTGGGGGTGCAGGCGCGCCAACTCCTAAAATAACTGTAGCGGTAGTCCTTCCTCCCGCATCATAAAAAACACCAAACTTTATTCCCCCTCCTTTCCGAGGAGAGGGCTGCTTACGATTCTCTCACGGCCAAAGGCTAGCGCCCTTGCAGCGGACCGGTGCAATACGTCCCTACCATTGGGAAGCGTTCCGCGCAGCGGCAATTACAAACCCAAAGAATCCATCTTAGCGACCTCATACTGGCTATCCTCCGGTGGATACCTCAGCACATCATCAAAACGACCGCTTTCCCTCCCCATAGCCCAAATCAGGCTTTCTCCGGCGGGAATTAGTTGCGGCCTCGCGTCAAAAAGGCTGTCAGCATAGGCTTCCTGCGCATCGACCAACTGCCAGCCACGCTGCCGAAACATATCAATCAAATCTGGTAAAAAGAGGGCCGAGGTCAAATTGTGGTGCAGGAGAAGCGTATGCGGAATATGCCGAGCGTTCAGCGAAGCGGAAACCCCTTCATAAAACTGAGCCCGCTCCCACAAGTGATCCAAATAATATTGACGATAAGGCTCGATATCTGCATTGGGATCCTCTTTCAAGCGCTTGATCATGCGACTGTTGACATACCAATCCGAAGCATCAATGGTCACATAGCCCATTTCGTAGCCGAGCGAATCACAAAAAGCACGAAATCCATGCACCTTTTCGGGAGTATTGCCGCCCTTGAGGTAGGGAAAACGAAAGCGTTTGCTATAATTTTTGTAGCCCTTGATCAAGTCGTCCGTATCCAGCAGCTCTTCTTTAAAATCTGCCAAGCTTACTTTCTCACTATTGAAATTGGGATGGGTAAAAGTATGATTGGCGATCATATGCCCTCGCTTGTCCCAGCTATCGAGCAAAAAGCGGCCTTTGGGATTGAGTTTATTGGAGCCCATCACAAAAAAGGCGGCCTTCAGATCCGCCGAATCCAACGCTTGGAGGATCATCTCGTTCCACTCCTTGAAGGGATAATCTAGCAGATCTCGCGTAATGCCATCGTCGAAGGTAAGACTGAGCATCGGCCGGTCTGCAGTGGGGGCAATTGCCACCTTTTGGACCTTGGACTTAGTGCCACAACCCAAGCTTAGCAGCAAAATCAGGGCAAAAGTGAGCAGCGAAAAGGGCTTATTCATGCTTATTCTTTAATATTGTAGTCAGATCAATAACGCTCACTAATCTACGCATCATCAAAGGCCTTTATCAAATCGGAATCTGGGGCTACGGCCTAGCTTTGCGGCTCGCTGCACCTTTTCATGCCAAAGCACGAAAATGGATTGAGGGCCGTAGGGATTGGCATAGCGTTCTGCGCCAGCAGCTCTCCAACAAAAAAGGACCATGGATATGGTTTCATTGCGCTTCTTTGGGCGAATTTGAACAAGGTCGTAACCTACTAGAAACGATCAAGCGGGAGCATCCGGACTATCAAATCCTCCTTACTTTTTTTTCGCCATCGGGTTACGAAATCCGCAAGCATTACCAGCATGCCGATCTAGTCTGCTATCTGCCTTTAGATACCGCCCGCAATGCGGAACGCTTCCTCGCGCTCTTTGATCTGAAATTGGCTTTCTTTATCAAGTACGAACTCTGGCTCAATTATTTAGCGGCATTGGCTCAGCGCGAGATCCCTACTTTGTTGGTTTCGGCTCGCTTTGATAGTCAAAGTAAGTTTGTGCGTTCCCCGATGCAGGGGCTCTACCAAAAGGCCTTCCAATCTTTGGCCCACATCTTCACCCAAGACCAAGGCACCAAAGAGACTTTGCAGCAAATAGGCATCACTCAAAATGTGAGCGTCAGCGGCGATACGCGTTTTGATCGGGTGAGTAGCAATGTGAGCGAGTGGCAGGCAATCGAAGCGATCGGGGCTTTTAAGCAAAGGCGGCTTTGTATTGTGGCAGGGAGTAGTTGGCCCAAGGGGGAGGCTTTGCTGTTAGATTTTTTTGACCGCTTCGCGGAACGCTACGACCTCTGTATGATACTCGCTCCCCACGAAATCAATCAAAGTAGGATAGACGAACATATGCGTTCGCGGGCATCAATCAGCCTAAAGTACTCGGACATAGACCAGCTCGAGTCAGCACACAGGCTCCTTTGGATCGACAATATTGGTATGCTCTCTCGTCTTTACGCCTATGCTGATGTTGCCTATGTGGGGGGGGCTTGGGGCACAGGTCTGCACAACATACTGGAAGCCGCTGTTTTTGGCTGTCCGGTATTATTTGGCCCAGAGCATCACAAGTTTCCGGAAGCCCAAGCGTTAATAGATGCAGGAGGCGGTTTTGAAGTTGCGAACTTGGATGCCTTGCAAGATTGTCTTGTAAGCTTGCTCGATAAGGACCAACTTAGACTTGAGGTCTCCCGTAAAAATAAAAGCTTTGTTGCGGAGCAAGCCGGTGCTACTGAGCAGATTATCCAATGGTGTCGCTCAAAGGACCTACTCCCGCAGCGATAATGTAAATATTGTGTTATGAAACGTACGCTCTTTTTGGCAGCCTTTCTTTGCGTAGCTGTCCTTAGTCCTGCCCTCATGGGATTTATCAACCCCCAGGCAGAACCCCGTCTTTATATCAACAGTCCGATCATGAAAACTACGCAGGTCCAATTGGCCTATGAAGTAACGACTCCGGGCTTTGTTGAGCTACATCTTTTTGATCCAGACCCAGATCCAGAGGTACGTGGTGAACCCGAAAAAAAGATTTGGATCAAAGGAAAAGTGACGGACCGTATTGGCTTAGATTATATCGCTGTGCCTTTAAAACCACTGGGTTCGGGCAAGCGATACAAATATATACTCAAGTACAAAGGCAAGGACTATAGTAGTTCTTTTTATACGGATTGATGTGCGATCACTGCTCTTTATTGGGGAAGCCTCAAAAAGAAGCTAACGCACGTTAGGCAAATCCTCTAAATTTGCCATATTTTACGTATCTTTGTGGCCTAAATTTTCGCCCCCTAATATTAATATATGATGCAAAACACGATGACATCTGCGATAAAAGTCAGCCCAGCGGCCGCTTCTCGCCTGCCTGAGGTTGATATGGATAATGTGCCATTTGGTCGCGTATTTTCGGATCACATGCTTGTCGCTCGTTATGAAAACGGTCAGTGGCAGCAAGCTGAAATTATGCCTTATCAAGCCATCCCTATTCATCCTTCAAAAATAGACTGACCGTAGTTCAGGGCAGAAATAGAAGGATGA
>JBCAWW010000084.1:0-11450 GCA_038534415.1 Bacteroidota bacterium
CCGCTCGCTGAAGCTTGGCCTATCCCTAGTTCTCCCTCAAGATATAATCCATCCATAGCCCGAGTATTGGCAAAATAATTTCTGTATCCAATATTTGCTGAGACAATCCCCCCTGTGGGAAGGCCCCATTCACCCGTAAAGTCGTATAAGCCAGCTTTTACATTGAAGAGTATACTTTTGTTCTGTTGAATCGCTCTTTCATAACAAAGTTCTGCAACAGCAGGATTATAGATTCTAAGTTTTATATTATTGCTTTGGCCCCAAGCGCTCAATCCATAGATTGTCAATAGTGTGATGATGAATAAATTTTTCATAATGATTTTGTTTATGATGTGATGTTGTCACAAACAAAGTCATTCATGATGAAGCGCCATTGGACTCAGCTTACAAATAGTAGGACTGAGTTTACAAATAGGCAATATGGGCTCTATTTGTCCGATTAAAGTCTAGATTGGAAGGCCTGAAAGCTTGGCAGATGTCCCAATTGACGTAAACTTCCTGTTAATTATTATCTATTTATCGAATAGTAACTAACAAAGCCAACTGTCCTAAAACTCATAACGCTCCCTCGTCAAGGAAAGCCCGCCAAGTAAGCCATAGCCTCCTTCGACATTGGAGGGGACATTGATGCTTTCAGGCGGAAATAAATCGAAGAAATCTTGGCTGCTTGCCCGATTTTGTTGCTGGATCTTTTGCAAATATTGGTAGGTAAGCTCATTGGCATTGATCAGATTGAGACTGATCGAATAAATCTCCTCACTACTTGTCCAAGAGCCTAAATTGGCGTCAAAACTGCTAGTAGTAAAGCGATAAACGGCATCAATCGTCTGCCCATCGCGTAGCGAATCTCGAAACCAACTCCCAAACTGCGTGATCGAAAGTTCCTCAGACATCAAATCTGCGGCCACAGGCTGCCCCAGACTGATATAAACTGCGGTATCGTCAGGCATACCAGGGCTGGAATAGCGAATGTCCATTTCTAAAAAATAGCTATTGGCCTCGCCCGCTGGATCGTCAAAGCTAAACTTGATCAGATTGTCGTATTCAAAAACAGTCCCTGTTTCATTGGCGCGACGACTCACCTCGGGTTCAAAAGTAAAATCGCGCATGCTAGTAGCGCTTGGGATCAAGGTCTCGGCACGGATCTCTGGGAAGTCAGGATGATCCGCGCGCACTTCGTAGGATTTGCCTGTTTCTAGCTGCGTGCCTACCAACTCATACTTACCCAGCGTCTCTTCTCGGAAGCTTCCCGAAGTATTTTGTATCTGAATCACCGTATCACGATACACAAAATCTCCTATCAACTGCCCCTCAGACCAAAGAGAGGCGGTGGCGTCAGGAACCAAATAATTGCTGAATAGAGGTTGGTCCTTGCTCACACTTTGATTGAGGTAGATGGTAGGGGCTTCCTCTGTCGTAAAATACGCATTGAGGGCGAGCCTTGGCTCATGCTCGGGAAAGGGAACGTCGAGATCGCTCTCACAAGCAAAACTCAGGGCCGCTAAGGCCAACAGGAGGAAGTATTTAAAATTTGAAAGCATAATTGAGCGATGGAATGATGGGAAAAAGAGAAATTTTGGTCAGACGCGAACCACTAAAGCGACCCGTAGTGGTACTAAATTCATTGCGAAAGAGATAGGAGTAGGGATTACGACGATTATAGGCATTGTAAAGACTCAGACTCCAAGTGCGTTCTCCCCAGCGAGTGGGTTTGCTGTGTTGGACGCCCAAGTCAAGTCGATGGTAGGCTTGCATCCGAAAGCCATTACGGCCGTTTTCGTAAGTATCTACGCCTCCGCCAAAAACGCCTCCGCCTTGCGTAACAGTCCGAAAACTGCCCACCTGCTGCCCAAAAGAGGGAAAGGAATAATCGATCGTACTAGTCGGAAACAAAAAGCCAATCCCCACTGGAGGCGAAAAGCTTGGGTGTCGCCCAGAGGGTAGCGTTACAGCATTGCCGGTCCCATAGACAAAGCTCCCCGATATGCTCCAGCGTTCGCCGAAGGCGTGACTCACCACTACACTCAAATCGTGGCGACGGTCATAACGATAGGGAAAGCGCAATCCCCCATTGATGTTGTTAAACTGCCGCCAATTCCACGAAAGCGTATAGCCCACCCAGCCTGTTGTCTTGCCTCGCGTTTTGCGCAGCAATACCTCCGCTCCATAGGCCTCACCAGTGCCCCCCACTTCGACCCGATCTTCCCAATCAAGCTCTTCGGGCGAGACAAAAAAGTTGGTCCCTTCTTTATATTCGACCAGTCCGCTCATCTCCTTATAGTAGGCTTCGACGCTTAGTTCTACGGCTCCATCGCCGAACGCTGCCACAGCGCCTACGGCCGCCTGCCAAGATTGCTGCGGTAAAATATCAGGGGTAGCAGGTATCCAAAGATCGACCGGCAAGCCAACACTCGAAGTCGTGAGGAGGTGCAAAAACTGCGTCATTTGGGCATAAGAAGCCTTGATCGCCACCTTTGGGCCCAAGCGATAATGCAGCGACAAACGCGGTTGTAAAGAGTAAAAGTTTTGACCCCTCACGCGGTAGCCAGCGGCATGTACCCCCATCAAGGCACGAAACCGACTGCCCCATTGCCATTCGTCTTCGAGATAGACATTGCCTTCCAAGGCAGGGATCGCCTCCGCCTGAAAAGCCACACGATTGATACTGGTGTCTCCTTGTACGCCGGGCTGAAAATTGTGGGAGGTCAGCTGCCCGCCAAAACGCAGATGGTGGCTAGGATGTGGATAGGCGTCAAAATCGAGTTTGAGGCCCAAGTCTTCTACTCTGGATTGAAACTGCAACTCTCCGTCTCGGGTGATCACGACTAATTGACTATCCCTTTCGATGGTAAACTCCTCATTGATTTCACTTTCGGATCGGTAGCGATAGCGACTATAGGTGAGGCTGAGGTTGCTAAATAGCTTGGGGTTCCAGAGATGATTCCAACGCAGGGCGGCGATTTGATTGCCCCAGTTTTTGTTTTCTCTAAACCTACTCTGGATATAGCCAAGACTGTCCGGTACCCCGCTTTCAAAATCTTCTTGGATTCGCAATACATCATCGCCGGCATAGTAACTCGCATATAGCCGATCTTTGGGCGAAAAAGTATGGTTGACCTTGAGATTAAAATCGTAAAAATGATAGCCAAAAGACTCGCGGTCGAGATTTAACTGCTCCGAAAGCGGCGCCAACAATAGGCCAAGGTAGGAGCGCCGCGCTGAGACGATAAACGAACTCTTGCCTTTTTGGATCGGCCCTTCAAATGAAAGTTTAGAAGCAATCAGACCGATATTCCCTGCGCCATGATATTCTTCTTTATGCCCTTCTTTCATCGTGATATCCAGCACCGAAGACAAGCGTCCGCCATAGCGAGCCGGAAAGCCTCCCTTCACCAGTTTGACAGATTGCAGGGCATCTGCATTAAAGACCGAAAAAAATCCCCCCAAATGGTTGACATAATAAAGCGGCACGCCATCGAGCAAAATTAGATTTTGATCTGGTCCGCCTCCCCTCACATACAATCCGTTTGAACCCTCATTGCCAGATTGGACGCCCGGTAGCAGTTGGACGGCTTTGAGGATATCGACCTCTCCGAGGAACGCTGGTATCTTTTCAATCTCCTTAATGCTGAGTGATATCGTACTCATCTCGGCTTGATTGAGGAGTGGACTTTCTTCGACGATTTCGACGGTTTGCAGGGTGTAGGGAGACAAAGTGATCTCGATGGTCGTATCCGCTTTTAGATCCAAGCCTAACATTTGTCGTTGCTTACCCGGCGCGGCGATCCAGAGTCGAATGCTATCTCTAGGTACCTGTAGGCTAAAATAACCGTATTGATTGCTCTGAGTGCTTCGCCCCGAGTTTTGTTCGACGATTTGTGCATCGGGGATACTTTCGAGAGAAGAAGCCTCTCTGATATATCCATTGAGGTTTATCACCTCCTGCGCCTGTGAGCTCCAAGTGGAGCTTAGTAAGGCAAGTAATAGACAAAGTTTGAGCAGTTGCATAAAGTGCTTTTGATTGGTTTCCTACGAGTATTTTGAATATTTTCCCATTCAAATAAATGCTCCTATGCGAACGATTACCCCTTCCGAAGTTCCCGTACCTGAATTGCATCAATTATTGGTGGGTTCTATTGGCCCTAGACCGATTTGCTTTGCCTCGACAATCTCCGAAGACGGACAAGCCAATCTCGCGCCTTACAGCTTTTTTAATGTGTTTAGCTCCAATCCTCCGACGATGATTTTCTCTTCCAATCGTCGAGTCAGGACCAATACCACCAAGGACACATTGCACAATGTCGAGGCGACTAGGGAGGTAGTGATTAACGTCGTTAACCATGCGATTGTTTATCAAATGGCATTGTCTAGCGTAGAATATCCCGCGGAGGTCAGTGAGTTTGAAAAAGCAGGTCTCACGCCTATCGAATCGGATATCGTAAAACCCTTTCGCGTCAAAGAGTCACCGGTGCAGTATGAATGCACAGTCAAAGAGATTTTGCCTTTGGGCGACAATGGGGGAGCTGGGAATTTGATCATCTGCGAGGTCGTCAAAATCCATATCCACGAAAATATTTTTGATGATTTCGGCAAAATCGATCCTCATAAAATTGACCTCATGGGCCGTTTGGGCCGAGCCTTTTATTGTAGAGCCTCGGGTAGCAACGTTTTTCCTATTGTGCAGGATGTAAAAACCTTGGGGATGGGGGTCGAAAATCTGCCAGAAGAGATTCGTACCAGTCGCGTCCTTACTGGCAACAATTTAGCTCAGCTAGCCTCAGTGGTCGAGATTCCCCTTTCGGACAATAGCGCTCGTACTGATCCTCGCGTGCTCAATGCGCTTTCGAGCCCTTCTAGCAAGCGGACCTTCCACTTACACAATTACGCCAAAGCATTGCTGGAGTCAGGCGATGTCAAACGAGCTTGGCAAGTTTTGCTGGTGTAAGAATCTTAGCCAGGCAGCGACAAATTGCGTAAATAGCATTACATGAAACGGAGTTTACGGATCCTCTTGGTCATACTATCGCTGATGCTGCTGCTAATTGGCGTTTTGTGGCTACGACAACCCGGCTTAATCAGAGCCTATATGGTCGCTTGGTCAGACTTTGAAGAGGTGGGCCCAGATATATATGTAAGCCCCGGTACGCCAGAGAGTAAGATTGATAGTCTCCTTTTGTTAGTGTCTCAAGCAAGGCACCGTAACACTTTATTTTGGGGCAAAACCTTAGGCCAACAACCCATTCTTTACTGCCATACTTCTCAGGCGATCCGTGATTATGCTGCCATTCCTGATCAAAAAGAAGTTACCGCCGCTTTTTTCTTTACTCCCGCTTTTTCTTATGTGCAAGTGGGGCCCTCGGGACTCAATTCAGAAGTGCTTGCCCATGAACTTTGTCATCCGGAGCTTTTTGAACGCACGGGTTGGTATCATCATGAATTTAACCTTCCGGTTTGGTTTTTTGAAGGCCTAGCTATGCAGTTGGATCATCGCGAAAGCTATGGCGATAAGCGATATGAACGAATCATTGCTAGCGGTGAGCCTGTACCAGAACTACAAGCCATAGCCGATTGGCCCGGATTTTTTGGCGGAGACGCCTTTGTCAATTATACCGTAGCGCGCAAAGAGGTCCAACGTTGGCTTGGGATTGTCGGCAAGGAAGGGCTTTTCGAGCTGATCGATGGTTTGGATGATATGGAAGACTTTGAAACTTGGTATCGCCAGCTAGAAGCAGCGAAGAGCGCTCAATCAGCCAAATAGAGTTTTCTTACTGCTTCGCAGAACGCTTATCAAATCCACCCGTCGCCGCAAGGCACTGCCTTGCGGCAACAATGGGCACTGCCTTGCAGCTAATGAATTGCCTTGCGGCAAACAAGGGAGACAATCGTTCCGCGAAGCGGCCCCTACCTCCTCCTACTGCAAAATCCCCCTTGCCTTTCCCAAAAAGCAGCCCCAAATTGCAGGACAAATTTTCAAGCCCCTGTTATGAATATTCCTGCTAACGACCCCAGCCTCAAATCCTGGGTTTCTATATCTGCTGATAGCGATTTTTCTTTACAAAACCTGCCTTTTGGTGTCTTTAAGACCGATAAGTTGGCGCCTCGTATGGCTTCGGCCATTGGCGATTATGCCATCGACTTAGATGCTTTGCATGAGTTGGGGTACTTTGAGGAGCTACACTTGGCCGAAGGTCTTTTTCTCAGCGAAAACCTCAATCCATTATTGGCCTTAGGCCAGCCAGTTTGGAGAGCTTTGCGTCAGCGCCTTTCTGATCTTTTCAATGCTGATAAAAGCCCCGAACTCGCCAAACACCCTGAATTTCAGGAAGCGGTGCTATATCCCATGACTCAAGTCGAGATGTTGCTGCCGGTTTATGTGCGCGACTATACGGACTTCTATTCGAGTGTGGAGCACGCCACCAATGTGGGGACGATGTTTCGCGGGGCTGAAAATGCTCTCATGCCCAACTGGAAGCATCTGCCGGTGGGTTATCACGGCCGGGCTTCCTCTATCATCGTGAGTGGTACGGACATCCATCGTCCCAAAGGTCAATACAAACCCGCCGACGCGACTGTACCACAATTTGGCCCTTCCCGTCTCGTGGATTTTGAATTGGAGATGGCCTATGTGATCGGTACGCCTACCGCTTTGGGAGATAGTTTGGATACCGCTAGCGCGGAACGCCACGTCTTTGGTTTGATGCTATTCAACGATTGGTCTGCACGTGATATTCAAGGCTGGGAGTATGTGCCCTTGGGTCCATTTTTGGGTAAGAGTTTCGCCTCTTCGGTTTCTCCCTGGATCGTAACATTGGACGCATTAGAACCGTTCCGCACGGCGGGCCCAACACAAAATCCTCCCGTACTCCCTTACCTCCAATATGAAGGCGACCGCAATCTCGACATCGAACTAGAAGTGTGGATCGAAGCCGATACCGGGATCAAGCAGCGTGTCTGCCAATCCAATCATAAATACCTCTACTGGAATATCGCTCAACAAGTCGCTCACCATACCGTCAATGGTTGCAATCTCAATGTCGGTGATATGATGGCTTCGGGTACGATCAGTGGCCCTGACAAGGGGAGTTTTGGCTCTATGCTCGAAATCACTTGGCGTGGCGCCAATCCTGTCTCTATGCCCGATGGTACCGAACGCAAATTTATCGGGGATGGAGACTCCGTCGTGATGAAGGGTTGGGCCAGCAAAGCGGGCGTAAGAGTGGGCTTTGGCGAGGTCAGAGGCAAGGTCTTGCCTGCGAAATAATCAGCAAATTGTAAAATGGTAGCTGCGCATGCATGCCATAACTATCAAGAATAATCAATACGATTGCATCTTGGCCTTGAAAAACTTGCCATGTCGCGTCAGTCTATAGTCCCAGTCCGAAAATAATGGCGGGGCCCAGCGGGCATCAAACACCCAAACGACATAGGAGATATCTCGTTCGTCGCAATAGTTCGTGATGGCTTCGCCATAGGATTCGTCGCTGATCACCGGTATATGAGCGCCGCGCTCCTCTTCGCCTGCAAAGCCGATCT
Source organism: Bacteroidota bacterium (assembly GCA_038534415.1). Lineage (GTDB taxonomy): Bacteria > Bacteroidota > Bacteroidia > J057 > J057 > JBCAWW01. The sequence continues at coordinate 7,534 of JBCAWW010000084.1, forward strand.
CAGTGAGAATCAGCGGATATTTTTCCTTGACAAAGCCCCAATCGGCAGTCCATTGGTCTAGCCAAGGCTTGGGACGTTTTTGCGGATAGGGGTGACTGACATAGGCGATGCCTTCGGCCTTGATAGGGCGCTCTCGGACCGGCCGAAGATCATAAGCCCAATTAAAACCTGCTACGAGTGGGATGCCCTTGCCGCCATTGGCGCGGACGATCAGGATTATCTCCTCCATTAGCTCGGCCCATTGCTCCCAAGTGCAGCTACCCATTTGACCGCCTTGGACGGTGGGTTCGTTGAAAAGTTCGTAAAAAGCCACCGTAGGATTGTCGCCATAGCGTTTTGCCACGCTACGCCAAAACTCGAAAGTCTGTTTGGTGTCGGTCTCGTACATCTCATGTTGGTAGAGTTGTGAACGGAGGTTGCCGATACTATGCCAGTCGATGATCACATGCATACCATATTGCTCGGCCCATTGGATGCCTTGATCGAGCAACTCAAAGTAGGCCGATTCGCCGCGTTCCGCGAAGCGGCTAGGATGAACAGGAAAGCGAACTAGATTCGCACCCCAACTACTCATCTCTTTGAAGTAGGCTTCGTCCCAATGGCCCTTCTTTGCGAGATTGTCGGGATCGCTGGTGTTTAATCCACGAAATACCAGCGTATCTCCAGCTTCATTGACAAATTGATTGCCCCTAACAGAGATACGACTGAGGGGTTCGGCATGGATAAATTGAGCAAGGAAAAGGAAGAGGACGAAGCAGGCGTGTTTCATACAATCAATGTATAAAAACTCTCCGTACCCTTGGGCTGATACGGACCAAAATTTCGTATGCAATCGTTTCTGCCGCCTCAGCTAGCTCTTGGACTGAAATATGACTTTCGCCTTGTGTACCAAAGCAAACTACCTCATCTCCAGCACTCACCTGAGGGACATCGCTCACATCTAGCATGATCATGTCCATGCAAACCCGCCCAAAGACCGGAACTCGCTGCCCTCGCACCAAAAAATGCGCCTTGCCATTGGATACTGCCCGAGGAATCCCATCTGCATAACCAATCGGAATCGTTGCGATCAAACTGTCTCGCTCGGTGCGCTGAGATCGTCCGTAACCAATACTTACTCCTTTGGGCCAAGCTTTGACTTGGGTGATACGGGTCCGTAAACTACCGATTTCTTGTAGCCCTTCTACTGCTTTATCAAGCGGACTCAAACCATAAAGGCCGATGCCCATACGGACCATCTCAAAAGCAAATTCGGGCAAGCGGATTATTCCAGCTGTGTTGAGGATATGGCGAAAGGAATGGATGCCTAACTTTTGCTTGAGGATATCATAAAGGGCCTCAAAGCGCTGTATTTGAAAATAGTTGAATTCATCCTCCTTTGGAAGATCTGCCGCCGCTAAATGGCTTAGGACGGAAATGATGTTTAGATCGGGATGTTGTGCGATAACGTTTATTAATTCATCTAAATCCTTCCTTCTGAAGCCTAGGCGGCCCATGCCCGTCTCCAGTTTGAGGTGGATACGGTACTCTTGCTGACCCGCAAGACGAGCGGTACGGATATATCGTTTGAGAAAATCCAGGTTAGAAACTTCCGGTTCAAGTTCAAATCGCACGAGACTTTCGAGGCTCGACAAGTCAGGATTCATGACCATGATGGGCAGACGAATACCAGCTTTGCGTAGCTCGATTCCTTCTGAGGCAAAAGCCACCCCAAGATAAGTTGCCCCTTCACGTTCGAGGACTTTGGCGATCTCCCAAGTGCCCCCGCCATAGGAAGCCGCCTTGACCATGCACATACTTTTGGTGCCTTCGGGAAGGAGCGATTTGAGGTAGCGAAAGTTATGCGCCAAGGCTTGTAAGTCAATCTCGAGCCAAGAAGCATTTCGTTTAGGATTGAGGAAGGGAATTAGCCGCTCTAGTTCAAATCGGCGAGCCCCGGTCAGCAAAACAGTACTATCTCGAAAATCATCATAATCGACCTCAGCGAGCAAATGAGCGGTGTCTCTAAAATGCCGCACTTGCCCAATCTCCCCAAATATCGGCCCTAGGCTGATGACGTTTGCTGGCTCTACGAGCTTGATGGCTTCCTCAAGTAAGCCTTTTTGAACACTGATTTGATTGTCCCCAAGATGGGGGATATCGGAGATGACTACCATTTGGCGTGGGTGGGCCTTGATCTGCGAGAGAAACTGTAGCGCATTACGCACCGAATCTGGATCCGCATTATAGCTATCGTTGAGGATGGTAATCTCAGGATTATCGGTGATGGTTTCCTGCCGCATTTCTACGGCTTGTAGCAGCGGGAGTCGTGCTTGTATCTCGCTTCGCGGAACGCCCATTTCTGCTGCTGCCAAAATCGCCAAGCGGGCATTTTCTAGATCAGCCGGACTCTGAAAGGGGAGGGGTAGAGCGGGCATTGCTGCATTGACTTTTTTGAGCGGGAGTCGCTCTTGGCGAACGATTTCTTCTACCCAAGGCTGCTCATTGCCTATCAAGAGGTTTTCCACTTCGTGGAACAACTGCAACTTCTCTTTGAGTTTGGCTTCTCGGTTTGGGAAGCCTTCATCATGGGCTGGGCCCATGTGAGTCAAAATACCAATGGTCGGCTGAATCAGTGCTTGTAAAACTGCCATTTCTCCAGGCTCGGAAATTCCCGCCTCGATGATCGCTAAATCCGCTTGTGGGTGCATTTTGAGTAGGGAAAGCGGCACGCCCAATTGAGAGTTGTAGCTCATGGGGCTTTTGACGATCTGAAATTGTAGCTCTAGCAGGGTTGCCAGCCACTCTTTGACGATGGTTTTGCCATTGGAACCAGTGATGGCAATGACGGGATAATTGAATCTTTGCCGATGGCAGTAGGCCCATTTTTGCAAGGCATCTAGCGTGTCTGGTACGAGGATATAATTGACGCCAGCTAATGCCAACTTGCGATCGACGATGAAGTTTCGGACGCCTTTGTCATAGGCTTTTTGGATGAAGTCATGTCCATCACGATGGTCGGTCTTGAGGGCAAGGAAGATGGTTTCTGCGCCATGACTGATATTACGGGTGTCAAAGGCGAGGTGACGGATCGTTCCGGGACGGAACTCACCCTGAAACAAATCCAAGGCTTGCATCAAAGGCGCAATCTCAGAGATATGATAGGGGAGTCCTAGCATGAGGGTGAGAAAATAATCGGCAGGAGGAGGACTAGATTTTTATGCATTTTGCTGATGCCCTAGAAATGATAGTTCAAGCCAATTTTGGGCAGGAAATTGAGTTCGAGGCGAGCTCCCAGTGGTATAAAGCGCGAGAAATAGCGGCGAATACCGATGCTTAGGTCGGCACTAAATTTTTCGGAAGGTCGCAGGGCATAGCCCCCGATCAAATCGAAATAAGTGAGTGGATTGGCGCTGCGACTGCCGTCTTCTCGGTAGACGTGAAAGCCACCTAGATTGGTTTGGACAAAAAAGCTGCTGCGTTCTGGGGCAAGATACCAACGGGCAAATAGGTCGAGGCCTCGGGTATTGGCGCGTTCGGTGGTACCGGCAATATTATCAGTAGCGAAGATAAACTGGAAGTTGAGCTCGGTGCCTACTACTAGGCTGGTGAGCGGAAAGTATCCAATCCGGACACTAGAGTTGACGTTGTATTGAAAAAAGCCGTCAGAGATAGGCACCCAGCCAGCTCCCAGATTGGAGAGGCCAATCATACGCTCTCCGGCTAGATAGAAGCGTTGCCCGAAGGCCGAAAAACTAAGGGTGGCAAGTAAAATGAGGAGGCCTATCTTTCGCATAATCAATCGATTTTGAGTAAGGAAAGATAGGCAATTTGTGGTCGAAACTAAAGGTGGAAATTTATGCGCCAGCTTGCATCTCCTATAGCAGGATGCATTCAATACCCCCATTTATTAGCGCTGAACGAGTATTTTTTTGACT
>JBCAWW010000085.1:0-11436 GCA_038534415.1 Bacteroidota bacterium
TGATCGCGCTTTGCGCCAAAGGGCCTGGTATTATACGCGCATCTACGCCGATACTCAAGACGATGAAGTAGTCTATGTGATGAACGTCCGTTATCATAAATCAACCGACGGTGGACGTACTTTTAAACCTAATGCAGCTCCTCATGGCGACCACCATGATCTCTGGATTGCACCAGAAGATCCGCAAAGGATGATTATCGGGGATGATGGTGGCGCCCAAGTCAGTTTTGACGGGGGCGAAAACTGGTCTAGCTATTACAATCAGCCAACAGCTCAGTTTTATCGCGTTACGACCGACAATCACTTTCCTTATCGTATCTATGCGGCGCAACAAGACAATTCTACCGTAAGAATCCTGCACCGCACCGAAGGTCGAAGCATCGATCGTCAGCATTGGGAATCTACTGCTGGAGGAGAAAGCGCTCACATTGCGGTTGATCCCAATGACAATGATGTCGTCTACGGTGGCAGCTATGGCGGTTATCTCACGAGGATCAATCACCGTACGGGAGAACGCCGCGCCATCAACGTATGGCCTGATAATCCGATGGGTTATGGAGCCGAAGGCATGAAGTATCGCTTTCAGTGGAACTTCCCTATTGCCTTCTCTCCCCATGATAGCAAGAAGCTCTATGCTGGCTCTAACCACCTCCACATGAGTAAGGACGGCGGCCAGAGCTGGGAAATTATCAGTCCTGACCTGACGCGTAACGATCCTGAAAAGCTCAAATCTTCTGGGGGTCCTATTACGCAGGACAATACCGGAGTAGAATATTATTGCACTGTATTTGCCATGGCCGAATCCCCCCAAGAAGAAGGGCTGATTTGGGTCGGTTCTGATGATGGTTTGCTTCATCTTACCCAAAATGGTGGCGATGACTGGACCAATGTTACACCAGCCAATATGCCTGAGTGGATGATGATCAATAGTATTGAGGTTGATCCCTTTGTCAAAGGAGGCGTTTATGTCGCAGGGACTCGTTACAAAATGGGGGATTATACTCCTTACCTCTATTACAGTGGGAACTATGGCAAGACCTGGCAAAGCATCACGAACGGCATAGATGAACAACATTTTACGAGGGTTTTACGGGCGGATCCCGAACGCAAAGGTCTATTGTACGCGGGTACTGAAACGGCTTTGTATATCTCCTTTGACAATGGCGCGAGTTGGAAGCCTTTTCAGCAAAATCTGCCAATTGTCCCAATCACAGATCTCACCCTCAAAAACAATAATCTCATCGTAGCGACCCAAGGTCGCGGCCTCTGGATGATCGATGATCTGACGCCATTGCACCAGCTCAATGAGGAGATAGCCGAGAAGTCTTGGTATCTCTATCAACCATTGCCGAGCTATCGGATGGGAGGTGGCCAAAGTCGCTTTACACGCGGGGCCGGCACTAACCACCCTGGTGGGGTGATGGTCAACTTTGTGATCGATGAGCTACCAGAGGAGGAAGCTATCGAACTGAGTTTTTATGAAGCCGATGGTGATTTGATCCGAACCTTTTCTAATAAGGACAAGGAGAACATGCTCAAAGTCGAAGCAGGCTTTAACCGTTTTGTTTGGAATATGCGCTATGAGGAGGCTAAAGACTTCAAAGGTATGATCCTCTGGTGGGGTCAGATGAGCGGGCCGATGGCCGTACCGGGGAAGTATTATGCGAAGCTTAAAATCGGAGAAGACTATCAAAAACAAGATTTTGAAATCCTCAAAGACCCTCGAATAGCCGCTTCTGTCAAAGATCTCCAAGCTCAGTTTGATCACCTGATCGACATTCGAGACAAACTGACCGAAACCCACGAGGCGATCATCGATATTCGCGCCGCACGCGAACAAATCCTCACCCTCAAAAAGCGTGTCAAAGGCAAAGATGGGATGGAGGGAATCGTCGAGGAGATCAGTCGCTTGGATTCTGCGATGACCGTTGTAGAAAAGGAGCTTTACCAAACCAAAAACCGCAGTGGTCAGGATCCCCTCAACTTCCCGATCCGCCTCAATAACAAATTGGCGCATCTAGCTTCTTTGAGTGGCATTGGAGACAACCCGCCCACGGCTCAGGCCCTAGCGTTCTTCGAAGAAGTAACTAAAGCCATAGATGAGCAATTGGCGATTTGGTATAAGATCAGAGATGAAGAAGTACCCGCTTTCAATAAACTAGTCCGTGAAGCGACTATAGATGCGGTGATTTTGAAATAAAAAAAATAGGTCCGGCTTGTAAGCTGGACCTACCCTTTATCAAATATTTGAAATCTCGTTTCATAAGTAGGTATCCCTAGGAAAACTCGTTTGTGCGCTTTTGCTTCGCAGAACGCTCATTTTTGACGACGCAAAATCTTGCGCCGCTACTTTTCGAATCCCTTGCTGGGTGAGTCCCGAACAGAAGGAGAGAAATGATTAGCGTGCATTACCCAATTTGTTTTGGGTAGGTACTTTAAAAAAAGACTGCATTGCAGAGCAACAGCTTACCGCCGTACCAAAACTGACGGAAGACAGGAGAGTCTGCAAAATAGATCAACTGCCCTTGTCCTTGGGATTCGACCCCAATGGCGAGGGTATTTTCTAATTTGGCCTCTAACTTGGCACCGGTAAAACCACTCACGGCTTCATCTTCGATAAATGCACCTACGTTCCAGCTTCCCACAGGTAGATAAGGGTAGGCGGTACGATTACGTTTGATGAAGTAAACGATGGAGTCTTGTCCATAAGCAATCGGGTGAGAGTTATCGAGTTTGACTTTGTAGATACTGCCGGATACGTAGTTGCTGAGGCGGTCTCGTTCCCGATGCTCGTAACGCTTAAAATACTCTTCTGCGCTTTGGGTTTTGATAGCCTCTAACTTTGCTTTCTCATCCTCTTTTTGCTTAGAGATATAGACTTTGCCAAGGGTCGTATAGGGCTTACTCTCTTTATTTTTGCCGGTAAAGGTATTGATTGCAGCTTCTAAAGCGATCAGCTTGCCTCCAGTTTTGGCATAGGTTAACAGCTTATCGCGAAACTTACTGTAGCTTCCTTGTCCGAGGATCACGACATCATATTTACTGAGGTCCACCCCGGCTAGATATTCTGTATTCAAAACGGTGACCGGATAATGTAGGTCTTGCTCAAAGAAGTGCCAGAGTTCTCCGAAGGAGGAAGGATAAGTTCCTTTCCCACTGACCAAGGCAATTTTAGCAGGTTTAATGAATTTGACTTTGTTAGAGCCAAAGTCTTTGCCAGCATCCACAAAACCAGTGCCGCTAGCCGTTAGTTTTCTTTGATACTGATTGGCATAGGTGATCACTTTGGCGTCAAAATCCTTTTTAGGATTATCTCCTCTTGAGATGATCAGACTGCCACGGTCAAAAGTTTTTCCTTCTACAGAGAAGGATTCTGTTGCATAGCGAACTCTAATCTTTGCCTGCAAAAGGGCTCCTAAAAAGCGAGCATCTTGCAAGTCTTGCCAAGGCAGCACATATGCATAGGGCAAAGTTTCAGGAATCGAGATCGAATTAAACTCTCTCTCCAGCTTTTTGCTCTCTAGGTCAATTTTTTCGACCGTAGCAAAGGTGTGAATATCGTAAGCGTAAGGTAGAGACCAAGCCGTGACATCATAGGTCATAGAGTCTACCAAAAGGGCCTCTGGCTCAAAGAGCACTTTGACAAGATTTGCTTGTGGCTGGTAAGCAGAGATGACCAAATCTCCCTTGGCCAAGCTAAAACGAGTATCTTTTTCAGTACTATAATCGTAGCCGTTGTAGGCTTTTTCTGAGTTTTGATTTATGCTGTATTGAATTTGATTTTTTTCTAACAAATCCAGCATAGCATAGAGTTTATCCTGATTCTTGGCTCTGAGCACATAGCTCTTATACTTACCATCAGGATTATTTTGGGCCTTTTCAAAATAGGCATTGAACTCTTTTAAGAGTCGAAGCTGGTTGTTGTAAGCGGATTCAATGGTCGAAAGTCCTGTGGTGTAGTGGTGAGCGATCCGGTCGTTTAGGCGCAGGGTATCACCGCTGGCAATCCTTAATGCGAGTCCTGCTGCGCCCGAACCTCCTTGCTCATAAGTAAAACCAATCGCTCCTTGGAAAGTAGGCCATGTATCCCCGTAGCTGGGGTAAAAAAGGTCAAATATTTCTTTGGTGAAGTAGAGCCAACCCTTTTGGTTGAAGTAGCGGGCATGATTTTGGCCAGTTAGCCGCTGGAACTCTCTTTGCCAAGGGGTAACAACTTCATGATAAGGCTCGGCGGCAGGGCCAAAAAAGTAAGGACTATTGGCGCCCATTTCGTGGAAATCAACGTGTACATGCGGCATCCACTCTTGGTAGAGTTTGGCACGTAGCTGACTCTCTAGCTGGGTTTGCCAGCACCAATCTCGGTTGAGATCAAAAAGATAGTGATTAAAGCGTCCTCCCGGCCATGGCTCACGATGCTCCCAAGAATCCCCATTGACATTGAGGGAGACGTTTTTTGCCTGACGATACCAATTGGTGTAACGCTCTCTTCCGTCTGGATTGATGCAAGGGTCCATGATGACAATCATCTCCTTGAGCCAGCCAGCAGTATCATTGGTTACGAGCGTATAAAGGGTCGCCATAGCGGCCTCGCTAGAGACGGCTTCATTGCCATGAATATTATAGCTCAGCCAAACGATGGGCTTTTGGTTTTTGCCTTTTTCGCCTTCGGCAAGGCCTGTCGCTTTGAGATTGTCAGTGCGGATAGCTTCCAGCTGCCCCAGATTAGCAGGGGAGGATAAGATGGCGACCATGAGCTCCCTCCCTTCAATACTCCGTCCGTAGGATTGGAGCTGAACGTTCGGCGAAGCCGCTCCAACCGCCTTAAAATACTCTACTACTCGGTGATGATACGTAAACTGTTCGCCTAATTCATAGCCAAGAAAATCAGCCGGACTCGGGATTTGTGCCATGAGGGAAAAGGGAAGACACAAGCTTCCGAGCAAGAGAGTATAAAGGAATCTCATAAGGAGGTGGTCGTTATAAACCGGAAATTAATATTATTCCCGTACATACAACAAAAAAGAAGTCCCGTCTAAGCGAAAATAATGGTTTTCACCGCCTCTGATGGACATTCGCTCCTTACGATCCTTGACACCTTTGAGCTTGATACCCGTATGATTGCCAATCAACTTCCAATTACCTTCTGGCAAGATTACGTTGTCCCAATCGTGTTCGTCGCTACCGGTATTGATGAGCACGAAGACCTGATTATCAACAATATAACCTAACTGATAGGGATTTACGGTTTCAATCCATTGATAATAATAATCCGGTAATGCCTCCGCTCTCCTAAAGACTTTGCCATATTCACTCAATCGAAACTGATTGAGTCCCTGCCAAAACGCTAGCATACCCTTATAATCACAATTGCTTCCCTTTGACTTTTCGGTTTGCCCGACTGTCTCCCAGAGGAAGGTATTGGCCCGGCGCATATTGTAGGTATCATCGCGGCCTTTGAAGTGAGCTTCGAGCCATTCTTCGCCGGGTTTGACAAATTCTTCTAGCGGAGCCATGCCCTTGGAGCGCATGATTTCTACGCCACCGTGGGTAACGATTGGCCCGACTGAGGTGTAAAGCAAGAGGCCCGCGATTTTGTAGCGCTCTTCGTCTACGCCTTTTAAGCCATTCCAGTCTTGCTTCGCAAAACGATCAGCCAAAGCCCAATTGTCGTGGATATCGAGATAATTGATGCCGCTCAGTGGCGTTTTATCATCATGAAAACCTGCCGAAAGTGCCTGGTTGACTTTGCCTTTGTCGTGAAAGTTGCCGCCTGCATAACCACGATGGGCATTGGGATCCGAAAGTTCAAAAGGATTGCCGATCAGGGCGTCGCGGGTTTCATCTTGAAAAAAGGTAATCGGCGAGTCCTGCTTATACCAATCCCAAGAAGGATTGCTTTCAAAATTAGGGTCATTGGAGCCAATCCAGGGCTCACCATAAATGATGATATCATCGCCCAGCTCAGCCCGTAGCTTGATGAGGCTTTGTTTGTCGATCTGACCCGCCAAATCTATCCGAAAACCGTCAATCCCAAACTCCTCAATAAAGTGCTTGCACTGATCAATCAGCCAACGTTGCACCATGGGGCGGTTTTCGGTCTTGACTTCATTGCCGTACTCTCCAATATGATCTAGATCCCGCGTCCGATAGTAGTAGAGCTTATCCAACACATTGAAATGGAAGTTGTGTGGCTCGCTGTCCATATCCTCGGCCGTATGGTTTGGTACGATATCGATGATGACAGCAATATCCTTGTCATGAAAAGCCTGCACCAAATCCCGAAACTGTTCGCGTTCACTGCCAAGCTCAGAGCCTTTGGTGCGATAGCGATTTTCGACCGCAAAGCAATGAGAGGTACGATAGCCCCACTGATAATTTTCCTCAGCAATGCCCATTTCTTGAAAAAAAGGATCATCGGCAAAGGACTTGCGCCAAAGCTCATCAGGATAGTGCATAAACTCTTGCACTGGCATGAGGTGGACGGTATTGATACCCAGGTTTACGAGATAGTCAAAACCTACTGGCTGACGCTTTTTATTTTTGAGACCAGGTACTACCATGCCAGATAGCGTGCCTTTGAGTTCGTCGGAGACGGGCAAAAGATCAGTAAAATCTTGTACGTGTACTTCATAAGAAATCACGTCTTCGAGTTTAGGAATACCGTTTTTGAGGGGGCTAGCGGGAGTAGTTTTGTACCAGACGCGGCTACGGCCCCAAGCATCGTCATTGACGCGGGCGTAAGGATCAGAAATATGTTTGGGGAGGGATTCGAAATAGTGGCTACCTTCTTCAACTGGTCCGTGGATGGTAAAATCATAAAACGTGCCTTTGAGATCCGCATCAAAGCTAGCTTCCCACACCCCGTCCGCATCGCGACTCATTTCGACAGTCTCTTTGGCCTTTTTGGATAAGCGTTCCTCGTAGAGGTAAAGCACGACTCGCTCCGCCCGTGGCGAAAAAATGCGAAAGTAGGTTTTCCCTTCCTGCACGTTGGCCCCTAACTCTTTGGCGGAGTAAAGCTCTCGAAACCAGCTATCAAAGGAGCAGTGAGTCTTGAGGCCCGCTTCGCGCAACTCTAAGAAATAGACGCGACGCATATCCAAAGGCGGGGTGGTGATGATCAGCGCTTCGGTAGCGGTATTGGGTAGCACCGCAGCGATAGGTATTTCTTTGCCTTGACCATCGGTGAGGCGATAGGCTTGCGGGTTGAGGGGACGATTGGTTCCTTCGACGAGGCTCCAGATTCGGCCACCAGAGCGGAGTTCTGCTTGAAATGTTGGCACTGCGATAGTATGCATGAATTGAAGGTTACCGCCAGCAACATTAGGGGCTTGGGCTGGTGGCGACAACCAATTGCCCTCATCAATGCGAAACTTAAATTCGGCATGAATCGGGATGAGCTCGAAGTTAGGGTTGAAAAGCGCTAATGTCCAAAGCGAATTTGACTTAGATGTTAACTGCCAAGTCGGATCGTCCATATCTTGGTTCCAATCGCGAAAGGAGCCCGTGACGACGACTTTTTGCAGATTATTTTTGTCGTAGACGGCTGGATCAAAGACAAAGTATGTCGTATCATTTTGGTGGAGATAGCCTTGTCGGCGAACGCTCATCTCTTGGGCCGAGGCCATGGGCAGGCAAAAGAAGCTAGCGATAAGCAGCAGCAGGAGTCGTGAAAGCATAGTAGTTTATTGTGCTTTCAAACTCTCCAAACAAAATGAGAATCGGAAGTTGGGGAAGTGTCAGTTGATCAGATGGGGCATGAATTTGCTGGTAGATGCGGTTTGCAAACCGCATCTACCAGCAAATCGGAATTGTATGGTTCCCAACTAGGCATCCGCCAATTGTAGCTTCAGCAAATTATTGTAGGTCCCGCCTTCTTGCAGCGCAAGTTGCTCATGGGTGCCAGATTCGATGATTTTGCCGCCGTCTAGGACATAGATTTGGTCCACATCGCGAATCGTGGATAAACGGTGAGCGATGATAACCGTCGTGCGACCTTCCATCAATTTGTTGAGGGCGCCTTGTACCAAGTGCTCCGACTCAGCATCTAGCGAACTGGTCGCTTCGTCGAGAATGAGGATACTCGGATCTTTGAGGATCGCCCGGGCAATGGCGATACGTTGGCGCTGGCCACCCGATAATTTGACGCCTCGTTCGCCTACTACCGTTTCTAACTTCTCGGGAAACTTTGAGACAAACTCCCAAGCATTGGCTTGCTTAGCGGCTGCAATGATCTCCTTGTCGGAGGCGTCTGGCTTACCGTAAGAAATATTTTCTCGGATGCTCCCCCCAAACAAGATCACTTCTTGAGGTACGAGTCCGATATTGCTGCGCAGAACGGGAAAACTGTAGCTATCCATCGGCTCATTGTCGATGCGGAGCTCCCCATTTCCAATTTCGTATAGGCGCATGATGAGTTGAGCGATCGTGGACTTGCCAGCTCCACTCTGTCCTACCAAGGCGATTTTCTGGCCTGGCATCACATTAAAGTTGACGTCTTTTAAGACTTCTACATCAGAGCGAGAAGGATAATTGAAGCTAACGTTTTTAAATTCTATCTGGCCGCTAAGGCTTGGGAAGGTCTCGCCTTCGGCGGGTAATTCGAACTCCGTTTGCTCATTGAGCAACTCTAGGATGCGTTCAGAGCCGCCGATCGTTTTTTGCAATTGCGTGTACACATTGCTCAATCCAGCGACGGAGCCGGCGATAAAGGCAGTATAGATCACAAATTTGACCAGATCACCGATCTCAATCTCTCCTGCTTGCATCAAGGTAGCACCATACCAAACGATAGCGGTGATACCGCCAAAAAGAACCACAAAAATAAAGGCGGAAAACCAGCCTCTAAATACCGCCGTTTTCAAGGCAATGCTGACGACATTATCTAGTCCCTTGCGGTAACGTAAGGTCTCCCGAAGCTCGCTTGCAAAAGCTTTTACCACGAGGATCGCATGGAGCGTTTCATCGACGATCGTATTGGTTTCGGCCAGTTCGTCTTGAGTCTGTTTGGAGAGCTTGCGGATAAAGCGCCCAAATATGATCGCACCAATTACTACTAGCGGTATAATGGCTAGCATGAAGAGGGTGAGTTCGGCGGAGACGAGCAAAAACAAAATCAACAGCCCAAAAATCAAGATCAAAACCTGACGCACAAACTCAAAAAGCGTAAAGGAAAGTACATCTTGCAATTGGGTAACATCAGAGGACAAACGGCTGGTAAGCTCCCCGACGCGGCGTTTTTCGAAGAAATGAACCGGAAAAGTAATCAAACGGCGGTAGGTCGTATAGCGAATATCGGCCATGGTCCGCTGAGTCATTTGCTCGGAAAAGTACACCCGCAAAAAAGAAAAAACCGCTTGCACACAAAGGATGCCGATTAGCAGTAAAGCAATCGAATCTTTGTCTTGAGGGATGACAGATTGGAGGACGCCTTTCAGTTCATCTGGAGTTTGAGAACTGGTACCGCCCAACATTTCCATCCCACTCGCTCCTTCAGGTGCCGCAGAGTTGACCAGTTCTCCCATGAGGTATGGGAAAGACAGGGTCGAAAAGATGCCAAAAAACAATACCAAAAGCGCAGCGATAAAATAGCCTTTATGGGGCAGGATAAAGCGAAATATCCCCATCAGTTTGGCGATCCCTTCTTTGTCAACGCGTCTTTTTTTGTCTTCCGGATCGATATCTCCGCCGCCTCGTCTGCCTCTGCGTTCTGCCATTTGTGTTGGTTTTTATATAAATGTAGGTTCGGCATACATGCCGAACCTACTATGTTGTCGTTTTCGGAACGAAAATACTTTAATTATCATTTTCATAATAACCGCCCCACTCCTCATCGTCTTCGTCGAGCTGAGGCATATTGAGCATGCCACTGAGGAGGTCTTTGAATTGGGTGCCACCATCGAGGCCATGCTTACCCAATAATGAGAACTCAGCCAAGCCATGCAGCACAAACTCCATGAGCATCTGCTTTTGCTCTTTTTTGGCGTCTTTGTGGTGATGTTTGACCAAGTCAGCTAAGCCCGGCACCCCTTCCAGCATCTCCTTATAATCCTTGGCATTTGCATCCGCTAATAAGTCTAGCGTATGGCCACGTCCAAACCAGCGCGTGATGTCGCGGTAAGGATTTTCGGGCGCGTTGCGCTTGAGTTTTTCTGGGTTAGGGAAGTATTGGATGAAGACATTGCGGATGGCTTTGCTGATCAGCTTTTGAGCCACGATTGCGGCCCCTTCCTGCTCACCTTCATATACAAGTTCGATTTTACCGGTGATGGCAGGGATCACGCCGATCAAATCGCCAACACGCGAATAGCCACTTTTTTCACCATTGAGGATGACGCGGCGTTCCACGGCTGAGTGGAGATTCTCAAAAGCCGAAATCGTAAGACGAGCTGATACACCCGACTTTTCGTCGATATACTCGCTATCGCGGGCTTCGATGGCCACTTGCTCTACCAAGTCGGCGCAGAGATTATCGATCGTCACCACATCTTTTTGCGCTTCTGCGATGCGGGCTTCTTGCTCCGTAATCTGACGAGAAAGTTCGCGAGACTTAGGATAGTGCGTCAAAATTTGACTTTCAATCCGGTCTTTGAGCGGCGTCACGATGCTACCACGATTGGTGTAATCCTCTGGGTTGGCAGTAAACATAAACTGCACATCCAAAGGAAAACGAAGCTGGAAACCACGAATCTGTATATCGCCCTCTTGCAGCATATTGAACAATGCTACCTGAATACGCGGCTGCAAATCCGGCAATTCGTTAATCACGAAGAGGCCTCTGTGGGCACGCGGGATCAAGCCAAAGTGGATCACTCGTTCATCAGAGTAGGGCAACTTCAGGGTCGCCGCTTTGATCGGGTCTACATCTCCAATCAAATCTGCTACCGTTACGTCTGGCGTCGCCAGTTTCTCAGTATAGCGAGCAGAGCGATGCAGCCAGCGAATGGGCGTATCATCGCCTTTTTCGGCAATGAGGTCCTTTGCAAATCGCGAAAGCGGCGAAAATGGATCGTCAGGAATCTCGGAGCCATCCACTGCTGGAATATATTCGTCGAGTAAGCCTGTCAATTGACGAGCAATACGCGTCTTGGCCTGTCCACGCAGACCCAATAAAATGATATTGTGACGGGAGAGTATCGCCCTTTGTAGATCCGGAATTACCGTCTCCTCATACCCAATCACCCCAGGGAAGATCGTTTCCTTGGCTTTCATTTTTTGGATCAGGTTGTGTCGGAGTTCGTCTTTGACAGAACGAGGAGTGTACCCGGTCGCTTTGAGTTGACCGAAGGTTTTTATTTTGAGGAGTTCAGACATGCTTTATTTGATGATGCGTTGACGGAGGTTTTCATTTCCGATAACTGTAAAAAAGCCTTTTAAGTGATATTGTTTTGAGAGGAGTAAAGTTTTTGTATTTGAGAGGTGTTTATCAGGTTTTGG
>JBCAWW010000086.1:0-11421 GCA_038534415.1 Bacteroidota bacterium
CCTCGGCTATTGGGGACTTTGAAATAGATGCTATTGATGGTACCTCCGTCTTCCATTTCGAAGTCCCCAATAGCCGAGGCGTAGTCTATTATCTCAAAGGTAACTCTCGCAGTATCAAGGGATGGGGCAAATTTGCAAAGGATTTTCTTGGCAATGGTTTTGACTTCTTTATGATGGATTATCGGGGCTTTGGCAAGAGCCGGGGCAAGCGTACCGAAAAATCCCTATTCAATGACGCCCAGCATCTTTATCGCTGGTTATTGTCAGAGTATCCAGAGGAAAAAATCGTAATTTATGGTCGTTCGCTGGGTTCGGGTATTGCTACGAGAGTTGCTTCTTGGAACCATCCTCGCATGCTGATTCTCGATTCCCCCTATTTCAGTTTTATCCATCACATCAAGCGTTTTGGGGGCTTTATGCCACTCAATCTTCTCAATAAGTATCCGATCCGCACCGATCAATTCTTAAAAGCAATGCGCTGCCCTGTCAAAATTATTCATGGCAATCACGATCGGCTTATCCCTATTTCGCATAGTCATCAACTGCTCGCCGAAAGACCTGAAATCGTCGATCTCACCATAGTAGAAGGTGGCGGGCATAACAATCTGCCTGATTTTCCGGAGTATTATGAGTTTCTCTATGATACTTTGCAGATGGCCTTTAGCGAAGATGTACCTCAAGCGACTGAACTATGAAATGGAGTCGCACTTTTGAAGTCTTATCCTGTCAACAACAACTAAGCCCTCAGCCCAAAGCCTTGGTCTCTTACCAAGCGGGACGTTGGCAGGCCTATTCTACTCAAGAGGTACAAGCCGAAGCAGATCGCTACGCGCAGAGTTTGTGGCAATTAGGCGTCCGACATGGCGACCGTATCATCTTAGTGCCCAACTTAGCCAACTATCAATGGATCTTTCTGGACTTAGCCATCCAACAGCTGGGGGCTATCTCGGTGCCTTGCCATTGGAGCAATCGACCGGATCAGTTTCAATTGATTTGGGCAGAAACCGAGGCTAAGCTATGCTTTTTTGCTGATGTCGAGACCAGAGATAGGTTTGTACCTACTGCTTCGCAGAACGCTCAACTCATTTGCTTGCAAGAAAACGAAAGGGCAACTTTTCCTTTAACAAGAGAAAGCGGGCAAGAGAAAGCGGATTTAGCAGCAATAAGAGATCAAATCAAGGAAACAGATCTTTCCTGCATCATCTATACCTCTGGGACGACTGGACAGCCTAAAGGTGTCATGCTCTCGCATCAAAATATAGTCAGCAATATCAAGTCGGTACTACCTCTCCTGCCCATTGAGGCAGGAGAGCGGACCCTGAGCTTTTTGCCCTTTGGGCATATTTTCGAACGGACAATCCTCTATGCTTATATAGCCCTCGGGCTTTCGATTCACTTGGCCGAAGACCGCGACAATTTGCAAGCGATCTTTAAAGAGGCCCAACCTCATTATTTCACGGCAGTACCACGCATCCTAGAGCGTATGTACGACAATGTGATTGCTTATCAAGTTGGTCAGCCTTGGTGGACACGCCGTATCATGAGTTGGGCTTTGAAGCTCGGCAAATCTTACAAAGAAGAAGCCAAGATGCGCCCCGACTATTGGTTCAAAAAGCAAATAGCTCGCATACTGGTATTTAATCGGTTTCGCTCCATGATAGGCGGCAAAGTAAAAGCCATTTTTACGGGAGCAGCATATTTGCAACCTGATTTGGGGAGATTATTTGCGGCTGCAGGCATCAAAGTGCGAGAAGGCTATGGAATGAGTGAGACTGCGCCCATCATTACCATCAATCAATTTAGGCCGGGTATGAATCGATTCGGTACGGTTGGACTGCCCGTTCCCGGAGTACGGGTCGTGATCGATAGACCTGACGAAAACGGAGAAGGCGAAATCCTCGTCCAAGGACCCAACGTGATGCAAGGATACTATAAACGCCCCGAAGAGACTGCCCAAACCATCACGCCAGAAGGTTGGTTGCGAACCGGAGATGTCGGTAAGTTTGTCAATAACCGTTTCCTCAAAATCACCGATCGAAAAAAAGATATTTTTAAGACTTCCTCGGGCAAATATGTTTCCCCGCAAGTACTGGAAAATCATTTTCGTGAGTCAGCCTATATCGAGCAGATCATGATCATCGGCTTTCATCGTGCCTATGTGACCGCCCTGATCCGCCCAAGCTTTGAACTGCTCCACCTTTGGTGTATCGAAAATCAGATCCATTGGACCAGTCCGCAGTATATGCTCCACAATATCAAAGTGCGGCAAAAACTCCAGTCCGAAATTGATACCCTCAACGAGTCCCTCCCCACCCACGAAAAGGTCCGAGAATTTCATTTGTTTCACGAGGAGTGGACCGTAGAAACTGGACAGCTAACCTATACGATGAAGTTGGTGCGAGACAAAATCTCTGAGGACTTCAGCAAAGCGATAGAAGAAATGTATAAGTAGGCGTAAATCTGGTTTATTTCAATCTGAACGCATTTTGGATGCATTTTAAACGGATAATAAACGCTCCTTAAATTGACATTTCTCCGCGGCTAATGGACTTTTGGGTACCAATAATCCCTGGTCCAATGATGAAAATAATCAGCCTCCTTACTAGTTTATTACTACTCCTCTCTTTCTCTTTTCTTGCTGCGCAGAACGTTTATGTCGATGCCACAAATGGTAGTGATCTAGATGCTGGTAGCGAAGAAGCTCCCTTCCAATCTCTGGCCAAAGCAATCCAATTTGCCAACGCGCTTACAGGTTCTGGCAGCATTCGGATTAAGCTCAATCCGGGACTTTATACATTGAAAGGACGCCTTGATATAAATCCAGTGAGGATACTCAGTGATAGCCTCCGTTACATCATCGAAGCGAGTATATTACCTGATGACAAAGATTGGACTCCTGCCAAGATGCCAGTGATCCAATCGATTTCAACCAATAACTCCAGTACCCAATTTCCGCATGCCACTGCCTTTTTAGTAGCCTCCAGTCATGTGAGCATTCGAGGGCTCAAATTTCTGGGCAACGCCCAGCCAGAGGTAAACTATTACTATCCCATTTCGAAGGAAGATATGAGCTTGGAAGACCTAGAAGTCTCCCAATGTGTATTTATTGGTGATAAGGAAGCGGCCAAAATTCAAGGAGGCGTTTGGGCGCATGGACCTCAGAATACCATCTCTCACTGTGTCTTTTATGGCTGTCGTAATGGCGTATTGTTTTTTAACAATGTGGAGGGGTTTACCATTGAGCATACGATTATCTATGGTGCCTATGAGAGCGCTTTTTGGTTTGGGCCAGAGGATTATGATTTTACCTTTACCAACAACATCATCGCTCACAACGCTTGTTTTCTTGTGGGCCCTCAGGAATTGAAATATTCCTCTCCTTTTGCAAATTCGATTATTAGCGATAATCAAGCCTTTGTGGCTTACTGGTCCCGAGAAGACCAAGGGGTAAAAAGCTTAGCTAAGCCTAACATCAGCTTGGTGGAGGTGCAAAAAACAGCCAATATTGAGCTGCTTGAAAACAATGCGGTAAAGCTAGCTCCGAACCATTTACATCTCAGGGAAGACTCAGAGGGTAAAGCCCTCAAAGCGGGAATATTCAAATAAGAGAGAGCCTTAGGCGTACCGGATCCAGACAAGCGTTCTGCGAAGCAGGCCCCTAACTCAAGATCCCGCCTACTACTTCTCCATGTACATCCGTCAGACGATAGCGACGGCCTTGATGCTTGAAAGTCAAGCGTTCGTGATCCACACCCATCAGATGCAATAAGGTGGCTTGGAAATCATGCACGTGCACCGGGTCCTTGACAATATTATAGCCCAGCTCATCCGTCTGCCCATATGCAATGCCGGGTTTCACGCCTGCACCAGCCATCCACATCGTAAAGCAGCGAGGGTGATGATCTCGTCCATAATTGTCCTTGCTGATCTTGCCTTGAGAGTAAACCGTACGCCCAAATTCCCCACCCCAAATCACCAAGGTGTCTTCTAACAAACCTCTTTGTTTGAGGTCTTTGACCAGCGCGGCAGTGGCTTGATCCGTTTTGCGGGCTTGGTTGCGAATACCTCCGGGCAAGAAATTGTGTTGGTCCCAACCCTGATGATAGAGTTGCACAAACTTTACATCTCGCTCTAGTAAACGCCTCGCCAGCAGGCAGTTTGCTGCATAAGTACCTGGATCTCGACTATCCTTGCCATACATATCATAGACCCAATCAGGCTCGTCGCTAAAGTCAGTAACCTCTGGCACTGAGGCTTGCATGCGATAGGCCATTTCGTATTGAGCAATGCGGTTTTCAATCTCAGGATCATGATAGGTATCCTGCTGCATTTGGTTGAGGCGCTTGAGATAGCCCAACATGCGTTCTCTATCAGCGGCATCATAGCCTTCCGGATTGTTGAGAAAAAGTACCGGATCTTTACCCGAACGAAATTGCACGCCTTGATGACGACTTGGCAAAAAACCATTGCCCCAAAGACGAGCATATAGGGGTTGCCCGCCCGCATTTTTGGAAACGAGCACGATAAAGCTAGGCAAATTGTCATTGTCCGAACCCAGGCCATAGCTCATCCATGCACCCATGGAGGGTCGGCCAGCTATCTGGTTACCAGATTGAAAAAAGGTAATCGCCGGATCATGATTGATTGCCTCGGTATGCATCGAATGGATAAAACATAGATCGTCCACTATTTCGGCCGTATAAGGCATCAATTCACTTACCCAGCGGCCGCTTTTTCCATACTGCTTAAAATCAAAATAAGAAGCCGCAATTGGGATGGAGGACTGGCCTGCACTCATGCCTGTCAATCGCTGACCCTTGCGGACAGAGTCAGGCAGATCTTGACCATGCATTTTGGCGAGTGCTGGCTTATAATCGTACAAATCCAATTGGGAAGGTCCTCCACTCTGAAAGAGATAGACCACCCGTTTGGCCTTAGGTGGGAAATGAGGTCCGAGTTGCAGGGGGACTTCGCCCGTGATTCCATTGGCGCTCAGAGGAGATTTGCCCATCAATCCACCCAGAGCGAAGGCCCCTAAGCCCAGGGATGTTTTAGTCAAAAATTGACGACGAGACTGTCTATTGGCGATTTTATATAGTTCTTCTTGCATAGGATTAGCGTTTGACCAGACAGGCGTCTGAGTTGAGGATAGTACTGGCTACCACGGCACAGGCCGCAAGTTGATTGAGGTTTTTACCGCTGCGCGGAACGCATATTCCCGGCGCTTCCCCCCTCGAATTTGATTTATTTTGACTCCTTAGACTGGCTGGGAGCCAAGCTTCCCGTTTGCTAGGATCTTGCGCAAAAACTTGTCGCTCACTGTCATACACCTCTCGCAATAAGGCCAGTTCTTGAGGCCTAGGCGCCCTTCCGACTAGGGAACGAAATACTGTCGTAATACCCGTTTCGAGTTCTTCTTTAGCTGCGATCTGATGTCCCAAATGCTGCGAAGCCTCCACAAAGGTCGGATCATTGAGTAGGATTAAGGCTTGCAAAGGCGTGCTGGTCTCTTCTCGTTTGACCGTACAAAGACTCCGACTGGGAGCATCAAATGTGCTTTGAGTAGGGTAGGGGACCGTGCGTTTCCAAAAGGTATAAAGGCTTCTTCTAAAGAGGCTTTTGCCACTGTCTGGGACATAGGTCGTGCCATTGACTCGCCATAGGCCTGCCGGCTGATACGGCTTGACACTCGGTCCGCCAATTTGTTGATGTAGCAATCCGGCTGCCGCAAGCGCTTGATCTCTAATCATTTCTGCCGTTAAGCGAAGCTTTGGACCCCGGCTGAGCCAAACATTGTCTGGGTCTTGGGCGATCCGTTCTGGACTCGCTACTGAAGATTGACGATAAGTCTCAGAGGTAAGCATAAGGCGTAAGAGCGCTTTTAGGTCCCAAGCAGATTCTTGAAACGTAACCGCCAAGTAATCCAATAATTCGGGATGACTGGGTAGATCACCTTGATTGCCAAAGTCGTTTGAAGACTTGACTAGGCCACGTCCCCAAAGCATCTGCCAATAACGATTGACGGCTACTCTTGCAGTCAAGGGATGATCCGGATGGAAAAGCCATTGAGCGAGGCCCAGACGATTTTTGGGAAATTCTTCTGGTAAATCCATAACACTAGCCGGTGTGGCAGGAGATACGCGTTCGGCATAGGCGTCATATTGCCCACGATCCAAAATATAGGACGCTCTGGGCTCAGTCATCTCTTGCATGATCATCACTTCTTTGGCGGTATCATGAGCGAGATTAAAACTAGCACGAATGGATTGTAAATCAGCTAATTGCCTTTGATAAGCTTTGCTGTAATTGGCAAGGTAATATGCTTTGAGTTTTGCCTTTTGGCCATCAGATAGGTTTTGGGGTTTACTGCTTCGCAGAACGCTTAACGCTTCCGGAGCAGCTAGCTGTAAAGCTTCAAGTTCACCTAGGGCGCGCTCATAAACGATGATCTCATCGACCAAGGCACCTTTGATGCCCTTGCCACGCCAACGAGCCCCAATCTGTAAACCCGGCTGTACCTTGCGTCCTGGAAATCCTATGCCTTTATAGAGGGTATCAGCTTCGACTGTACCGGGTACTTCCTTACCATTGAGATAAAGCTTCATCCCTTTGGCCTGGCTAGAACCATCGTAGGTCATCAATAAATGCACCCATTGATCTCGAGGCAGTTCTGGTCCATTTTTGACCAACGCATTATAGGGCATCGTATGGGCCAGGGACCATTGTAGGTGATTGTCTTGAATGCCTACTTGGTAGCCTCTAAAATTGTAGAGGGCTGCGCCATCGCCTTTATGAAAGATGACGCCCTTCTCTATATCCTGCGGCACTTTGACCCAAATCCCAACCGAAAAAGCATCTGAACGTTTAAAAACGCCCACCTCCCCTAGGTCTAGCCAAGCATCTCCATCGAGGGCGAGGCCCTTTTTGTTTTTGCCTTCACCCAGTTCGGGATTGCGATTAGGACTATGTTGTTGCTTGAGGATAGCAGTCTGGCGAGCATTGAAAAGATTGCGGACCGGTAGTCGGTCTAACTCAAAAAGAGCCTGAGGCTTTCGGGGAAATCGGGTCGCAAAATCTTTTTGATATCGCCGCTGTTTGAGCCACGATTGAAAGGCGGCTACCTCCTCCATTTCCTGCATCACGTCGCTCTTGGCATTGATTTGTTTTTGTAGGAAAGCAATTTTGTCCTGAGTCTCTTGCTCGGTCAGCAATAGGGTTGGAACCGGCATGGCGTTGTCAAAGGAGATTTGACCTGCTTCCTGCACATTGTTAAAAAAGCTGAAAAGCTGATAGTACTCCTTTTGAGAGATGGGATCATATTTATGGTCATGGCAGCGTGAGCATTCCAAGGTGAGGCCTAGAAAAGCCGCTCCTAGCGTATTGGTTCGATCTACCACATATTCTACACGAAATTCTTCATCTACGATGCCTCCTTCCATATTTTGGGAGTGGTTACGATTGAAGCCCGTGGCGAGTAATTGTTCTCTTGTGGGATCGGGTAGTAAGTCTCCTGCTAGTTGCCAACTGACAAATTGATCGTAGGGCATATTGCGGTTAAAGGCCTGGATAACCCAATCTCGCCAAGGAGACATATCGCGGTAGCGATCGACCGTATATCCGTGGGTATCAGCAAAACGGGCTAGGTCCATCCAATCCACGGCTAAGCGTTCTCCGAAGGAGGCCGAAGCCAAAAGCTTATCCACAACTTGCTC
This sequence comes from Bacteroidota bacterium, assembly GCA_038534415.1. Lineage (GTDB taxonomy): Bacteria > Bacteroidota > Bacteroidia > J057 > J057 > JBCAWW01. Next base: position 7,713 of record JBCAWW010000086.1, read on the forward strand.
ATAGGCGTCTGAGCGTTCATCAGCGATGAACGCATCTATCTCCTCTATAGTAGGCGGAAGGCCTGTGAGGTCGAGGCTAAGGCGACGAATAAGACTCTCTTTATCTGCCTCTGGGCTAAGCGAGAAGCCTTTTTGTTTGGCCTTCTGCCGAACGAAAAAATCGATAGGGTTTTCGGAAGATTGTGCAGCTTCAAAATTGGTTTTTTGCGGCTTTTTAAAGGACCAATGAGGCTTGTATTCTGCTCCTTCTTCAATCCACCTAATGAGCAATGCTTTTTCGTAATCGCTCAGGACCAGATTGGAGGCTGGGGGCGGCATTAAGCGTTCAGGATCGTGATCTAAAATACGTCTTACAAGCTCACTTTGCTCGGCATCTCCAGCTACGATGGCAAAAAATCCAGGGTTTTCGGGAAGGTCGGCTATGCTCGCTTCGCGAAGGTCTAGTCGTAATCCTGCCTTTTGTTTGGCCTTGTCGGGGCCATGGCAGGCAAAGCAGCGGTCAGAGAGAATGGGCTTGACGTGCAGGTTGAAATCAATTTGTTTGGGTAACAAATCTTCTGCCTCCGCGACTCCTTCTGGATAAGGAGATTGGCAAGCCGAAAGTGCAAATAGGATAATCCCTAGGCAGCGTAATGACTGCCAACACAAGCGTAAGTACATAGCGTTTCAATTCTAATCTTTAAGATAGAAAATCTGCCGCTGCCTGAGGGCTACAAATGATTTTAAACCTACACCTATTGGACTTGTCGTTTCAAAACTATGCCCTCCTCGTGTTTTCTCGCAACATAAGCAAAAAATTCACTGATGCTATTGTACTCATCTGGTAAGAAAAGCGTCTGGTTGAGGGTGAGGACAGAAGTGATGTGAAGGATGTTTTCGTCTCGAAAAACGTTGAAAGTAAACATCCCTGCATTGTTGGGCATGACCACCTTGATCGGCTCCGGCAATTGCTCTACATCATAACCTTCGGGAATCACCAGACCAAGCATATAGGCTTCTTGGAGCGGGAAAGTGAGGTCCACCGGCGTGATTCGTTCTACCTGGGGAAAAGGATTTTCGATGATAGGCCAAGCGAGGATAGGCCGCACGATCATAATCTCCCCGGTATTTTCGGTGAAATCCTTCGTAATGAGATCACACTCTAAAACCAAGGGTTCTTCTGGTAAATCTGGATCATCGAGACTCGGATTGTCGAGATTGTAATTTTCGAGTCCCGCCAGGACGAAGTTTTGGAAGTAATCTCTAGATTGATCTTCTAATTCACTGAGGCGCTCACGCTCTAGGGCTGCGCGATAACCCTTATTGATTACCGAAATTTCTCCAGACATCGAGCCGTCTGGGGAAAGAATAAAGCGAGTATAGGTGGTACGAGCGAGGGTATTTTCTGGATTACTAAGTCGAATCCATTTTCCTTCTCCACTACTCATGAGGAAGCCCAATTGGTTGAGGTCTTGCCTTGGCAGTACCCCAAATTCTGTGCGGTCGTGTAGGGCATCCAATAGATACTGATTGCGATCCACTTCGATCATGACGATCAGGTGATTGAATTGATCGCTAAGCGGAATGCGAGAAGAAACTTTGCCGTTGTCGCGTGTGCTAATCAATACTGGATCTGCATCAAATCCTGCTTCTCGGAGCAGATGTAGCAAGACCACGTTGATTTCCCCACTATTGCCGAGTTCTCTGTCAAAGCTTTGTTTTAGGTTGCCAATGTCGATGGAGTATTCATCCTCCCATGTGTATTTGCTTCGTACATATTCATAAATACTTTGCGCTAAGGCGAGCTCATCCCCCTTGTTTTTTTTCTCCATCCGTTGGACAAAGGCACGGGTTTTTTTTCTATCCATCGGAGAACGCTTGACCTTGAGCCTGCGCTGCATTTTCCTATTGAGCTCCGACCAGTTTTCAAAAAGGTTGGGATTGCTGCTATTGTTAAAGCGGTTGACCTCTAACTTAAAATTGACTGTGGGAATAAAATCTTTTGCTTCGGGCGAAAACTCCTCTTGTACCCAGGGTTTGAGATTGGTCATCACATATGCATGGTGAACGCCGGTGAAGTAATAACCATAATTTTCCCTTACACCGGTGTTTACAGAACCATTATTCACGTTACGGACGCCTTGCGGCTCATACATGCTACGAGGAGTATACCGCTCAGAAACTTGCTGCAAGTTTCTGATATCGCCTCTGGCCGTAATCAAGTACTGAAAAGCAGAGGGAATGTAAGCGTGGTAGACGCTTTCAAGGATAGGGATGCTATCTTGAAAATACCAAGGCCTCAAACTCTGAAAATCTCGTGAACCGAGTACATACTTAAACTCTATCACTGAGCCTACTTTTACGAGGGGGAAATCCATTGAAATGAAGCGTCCTCCTCCCTCAGCTTTGGGCGTTTGGATACGTCTGCCATCGAGTTTGAACAATACACTTTCTCCTTGGGCATTGATGCCGATGGTACCTCCTGTCGCAGAAAGCAGCGTCTCTCTGTTTTCTTTGCTGTAATAGGGGATTTCAATTTTGCTGTAGGCTAGGGCAGCCCGCTCGTCCAATATTTTTATACGTCTGTGATAGGTATATCTCAGTCTGGGCAAGGTGCCCATGATGTCAAATTCTACAGCACCATAATCCATTAAAACAACTGCTGAGGCTCCCTCAAATTCAGGCATACTCTCGAGCTCAACCCAAGCGGGGTCAATGTCTCCTAATTTGGGGTGGAGGTCCTGATTTTGGGCAAAAAGAAGAGTGGGAAGGATGCAAATTAGCAATCCTAACCAAGAGCGTAATCGTCCGATAGATAGGTACATGGCTAAATAAAGTATGCTGAGATCGTGGTAAAAGATATTTCCTCCTGCGTATCCATAAGATACAAATAAAAATCAGGGGGAAATGTTTGCCACCCAACAATTTAGCCTTTTCTAAATGCGTAAAGTGCGTCTGCTATTTTGCGGTCGTTGCTCAGTCTGGGAAACTTGTTTTGCCCACCTAATTTGCCAATTGATTTCATATACTCGCGACTTGCAGCAAGTTCGAGAGGGATGAGTTCCGCGAGGCGGAGAATATTACCTTCTCTCAAATCGGCATAATAGCTATTCTGGCGTTGTACGGATTTATCTAAAATCGTTTGAAATTCCTGCATGTTTTTTGGCTCGGTGGCAAACTCCACTAACCATTCATGAGCGGATTCTCCTTTGTTTTCTCTGATTTTTGGCGCTACCGTAAACTCTTGCACCCTCGCGCCTGTCGCTTCGCAGGCTTCGATCATCGCTTGGTTGACCTCTTCACTGATTACGTGTTCGCCAAAGGCGCTGATAAAATGCTTAACTCGACCTGATACGCGAATCTTCCATGGATCTGTTGAGGTAAACTTGACCGTATCCCCTATGTCATAAGCCCAGAGACCCGCATTTGAGGAAAGAATAAGTGCATACTGCTCGCCCAGCTCTACCTCGCCTAAGGTCAATCTCTGGGCATCAGGCTTGCCATACTCACTGAGAGGGATAAATTCAAAGAAGATCCCATAATTGGGCATCAGCAATAGACCGTTGTCTGCTTGGCTATCTTGAATAGCAAAGAAGCCCTCGGAAGCAGGAAAAACCTCACTATTAGCGACTTTATCTTCGAAATAAGCTTCGAAGATTTTTTCATAGGGCTGAAAATCTACTCCTCCTTGAATGAATAGTTGTAAGTTGGGCCACGCTTCTAGGGGCTG
>JBCAWW010000087.1:0-11345 GCA_038534415.1 Bacteroidota bacterium
CGAATCGTCTCAATCGCTAGTCTGACTATCACCTTAGTCCTAGCCTGTATTGTGATGTTTGCTAGCCCAGATATCGCCAATTACGAGGCTAATCGAGACGTTTTTTATCAGTATGGCTTCATCTGCACCTTGGTTTATTTTGCCTCTGCTTATTGGGCCCTACGTCGTACCCAAAGCCTAAATCAATAGGGCCTCAACTCCTGATATGATTGGGTTGCCTTTTTTTTGTTTTCCCTGCTTCGCAGAACGCTTATCTCTTTTGTTACAAAACTATGAAACCTCTTTTTCCGCTCGGTCAAGAGCAGCTTCAGCAGCTTATCCCACAAATAGACTTTCCGCGCTACGATAGAAGTCAACTCACAGCTGGAATTGTACATATTGGCGTAGGAGGCTTTCACCGCTCCCACCAGGCTTATTATACGCATCTCTTGATGGAGCAAGGGGAAGGCACAAATTGGGGGATATGTGGTGTCGGCCTGCGGGCAGGCGACCGCAAGATCAAGGAAATCCTGGAGCAACAAGACTATCTCTATACCCTGATTGTACGTCATCCTGATGGAAGGGTCCAAAATCAGGTGATTGGTTCGATTATAGATTTTTTGCTGAGTGAAGAGGGGGAAGCAAGCATCATCGACAAATTGGCTGATCCTGCGATTAAGATTGTCTCGTTGACCATCACCGAAGGAGGCTATAATTTCGATCCAACCTCTGGCGAGTTTGACTTTGAAAATCCGGACATCCAGCACGATCTCGTCAATCCACAACAGCCCCGCACTGTTTTTGGCTTTCTTTGTGCGGGTTTAAAAAAGCGTATGCAGGCCGGAATCGCGCCTTTTACGGTGCAATCTTGTGACAACCTCCAACACAATGGTGAAGTCGCCAAGAAAATGCTTTTGGCTTTTGCCCAGCGCCTTGAGCCAGCATTAGCGCAATGGATCGAAGCCAAGGTCGCTTTCCCCAATGCGATGGTAGATCGGATTACGCCGGTTACTACCCCCGCTGATATTGAGTACCTAGAAGAGGAAGCCGGCTTGACCGACAAATGGCCCGTTACCTGCGAGCCCTTTTGCCAATGGGTGATTGAGGATAATTTCTCAGATATTAGACCGGCTTGGGAGCGGGTAGGCGCTCAGTTTGTCCCAGATGTGAGTCCATACGAAAAAATGAAAATCCGACTCCTCAATGCTGGACATTCAGTACTTGGACTGTTGGGTTCGCTTTATGGCTATGATACCATTGATGCCTGCATGCAAGACCCCTTATTTCGTCAGTTTTTGCGAGGGTTTATGGATAAAGAAGCCACTCCTGTGCTCGATCCGGTTGACGGAATTGATTTGACAAGCTATAAAGACAGCCTATTAGAGCGCTTTGCTAATCCAAACATCAAAGATAAGCTCGCTCGTATTTGTCTGGAGAGCTCCGCGAAGTTGCCTAAGTTTTTGATTCCTACGATCCAAGAAAATCTCGCTCGAGGCGGCAGTATTGAATATGCTACCCTAGTGATAGCTGCGTGGTGCTTTTATAGTGATAAGGGTACCGACAAAGCGGGCAAGCCCCTCGAAATCATAGATGCGATGAAAAGCAGCTTACATGAGGCTGCGGCAAAAACCAAGCATGATAAGGGGGCCTTTTTAAAATTGAAGACCATTTTTGGCGATTTAATCGACGAGCCTCCTTTTGTAGCGCAATACACGCAGATGATCGACTGGCTATATGACAATCCTGATAGTTCAGTACATATGCGCAAAATCCTTTCGTAAGAGGGCACACTTGTGAACTTTTTAAATCAAATCGAAAAAATAAAAAAAACTTTCACCCAAGATGTGAGAATCTGCTTTTGCAAGATTGCTGTACGAGAAGGCAAAAGTTTCTCGCAAAAAGGACATCCAAGTAATAAATCGTCGCAAAAGCAAAGCTTTTATCAGGATGTGCAAAGCAATCAGCTTGCTGAAAAAAGAAATAGACCATAAAATTGTGACCTTCTTTTTCTTTACTGTCAGAATAAATGAAGCGGTTTAGTCGTTGATGGTATCGGAAATTGTGGCAAAAAGTGCTTTGTGCGAAGCATGTTGCAACAAAATCAAGACATATCGCAAAGACATGTAATGTCGTAATCGTTTTCGTTAATTTATTTTAAACAAAAGGTGAATTTATCGCGTATTTATCTTGGATAACAACGCATTAGCTGTTAAATTTGCATTAGATATTAGGTTTAGTCTGTCAAAAAAGTATTTTATGACCTCTCAAGAGCTTCACTCAAAACTTCAGGTAACGAAAAGCTTCCTGAATCGTGAAATTGTACGCAACAAAACGAACCAAACTTCTGTGTTGTCGTTTCGCGAAATTGGTAACAAATTGGACATGATCCATGAGGCCGAGCGCGTAGGTATCCGCAACTTAGGTGAGTACCAAAGTCGTAAGCTCAGCCGCATGATTGCTCAAGTTGAGCAACTAAAAGATGTGAACATGAACTAATTCGTTTAGTTCCATGCAAAAAATAGAGAAGAGAGGCACTTGCTTCTCTTTTCTTTTTTTATATCCCTGAATAGTCAATATATTTGACATCAAATTCTGTCAAATAATTATGGAAGCCGGAATTATATCCTACGTTCCTATTTTCGTCCTCATCCTCATCGCTATCGTTTTGGGGGTGCTACTTACTTCATTGTCCCGCCTTTTGGGACCTTATCGCCCCGACTCCGTCAAAGAGCAGGTGTATGAGAGTGGTATGGACCCGGTAGGGACCGCACACGAACGTTTCAAAGTAAAGTTCTACCTCGTCGCTATGTTGTTCATCTTGTTCGACATCGAAGTGGTGTTCATGTACCCTTGGGCCGTTCAGTTCAAAGAGTTGATTCAGATTACTGGTAGCCTCTTTCCCTTTTTCGAGATGTTGGTATTCGTTCTCATCCTATTTGTAGGTTACATCTATGTCTACAAAAAAGGAGGACTAGAATGGTCCTAAACATTTCGTCAAAGACAAGGTTGATTAGTATATATTAGAAAAATACTATGGGTTTAGAGAAAGCATTAGCTAAACAAGGATATTTGACCACTACGGTGGATTTTGTAACTAACTGGGCACGCGCCAATGCAATGTGGCCAATGCCGATGGGCTTAGCTTGTTGTGCGATTGAGATGATGGCATTTGCAGGACCTAAGTATGACGTCTCTCGCTTTGGTAGTGAGGTAATGCGTTTTTCTCCTCGTCAGGCTGACTTGATGATCGTTGCCGGTTGGTGTACCTACAAAATGTCGCACGCAATTAAGCGTATCTGGGATCAGATGCCTGACCCAAAGTGGTGCATTGCTATGGGAGCTTGCGCTTCTACAGGAGGTATGCACCGCGTTTACGGTGTAGTTCAAGGAGTTGATAACTTCCTACCTGTCGATGTTTATATCCCAGGTTGCCCTCCGCGTCCTGAAGCCGTAATCCACGCGCTACAGACGATCCAAAAGAAAGTAGTTGATGAGCACTCCGTGTTGATGGACTAATTTCGACAACTAGATCAAACTAATTTTGTATATAGCGGTGAGCCTTTGGCTTGCCGCTTTTGTTTTGCTCTCAATGCACTTATGACGCCTCTCCTACAAGTACGATCGCTCAGTCTGAGCTATGAAGGACAAGTACTTTTTGAGGAGCTGGATTTTTCGCTTTCCTTCGGAGAACTCTACCTCATACACGGACCAGCCGCCTCGGGCAAATCTAGCCTTTTGGCCTCGCTCATGGGTACGCTCGATGCCGCCGAAGTTAAAGGGGAAATCGTTCTGCGAAGCAGCAATATCAACTCACTAGCTACCGAAAAACGAGTCCAAGAAGGCCTTGCCTTCATACCCGAAGATAGACCCATATTCCCTGAACTGAGCGTCCGTGATCATCTTAGGCTGGCGCATAATCTCAATAGCGAGCTCCTCGACCTTTTTCCGCTTTTTAGGCAGCGCCTCGCCCAATTAGCAGGCACCTTATCCGGAGGAGAACAAGCGATCCTGAGTATTTTGATGATCGAACACCTAAATCCTGACGTAATCTTGTGGGATATGCCGCTCAAAGTGCTCGCACCCAATTGGGTTCAAAATATTTTTCGTATCATTCGACACTTCAAAGCCAAAGGCACAGCCTTACTCATGGCGGTTCAAAACCCAGCCGAATGGGAAGAATTTCAGCCAAAATTGCTGTCCTTGGGCAATTCATAATGCTATGCTACATCAAACCCACCCCTTTTCGCTTTCTGATGGTTCGAGTTTATTTGGACAGTCTTGGTCGCCCGAAACTGAACCCAAAGGCATTGTTTTACTGGTACACGGCCTCGCCGAACACTGTGGTCGCTACCCACATGTGGCTCAAAAAATGACAAACGCTGGCCTGAAATTTATTGGTTATGATCAGCGCTGGCATGGCCGCTCACCTGGCAAACGAGCGTATGTCGAGCGCTTTGATAAACTCATCACCGATTTGGGGGAAGTATTTCAGCAAGTACAAGAATCGCATCCGGGCAAACCGATTTTTTTGTATAGCCAAAGCTTAGGTGGAGCTGTCGTGAGCATGTTTTTGATTAGAAAGCAGCCTCCCGTCAAAGGTGCGGTATTAAGTTCTCCGGCTCTCAAAGTGGGAGATGATATTTCCCCCATTTTGATCAAGCTATCCAAAGGGATCAATAGGTTAGCCCCAAAACTCAAAGTTCAGGCTCTCAGTAGCGATAACCTCTCTCGAGATAAAAAAGTGGTAGACACTTATCTAAACGATCCTTTGGTCTATCCCGGTAAAAATTATGCCCGTACGGGTTATGAGTCTCTGCAAGCCATAGACGAGATCCAAGCGCGCATGGAAGAATTTGATACGCCCGTCCTCTTATTACATGGGACCGAAGATGGACTGACCAATCCTGAAGGAAGCAAACAGTTATACGCCCTAGCTAAGACCGAAGACAAAACTTTACGCCTCTTTGAAGGTTGGTATCACGAATTGCACAACGAACCCGAAGGAGAAACTGTCATAGATGAAATTGTTAGCTGGATTGAAAAAAGAGTCTAAGTATACTGTTGCTGGTGATTTTTCCTTTTGGAGGAGACTTAGGCAGGAAATGATCCTATGCCTTGGCCTCATTTTGCTATTGCTGGCTGCCTGTACGCCTGCCAAGCAAACTCAAAGTACTGGTGAAATCGGCATTACGGATAGCACCATTACGATAGGCTCTTGGGGACCATTGAGTGGACCTGCGGCGGCTTGGGGCTCTATGACACATGCGATGGATGCCTATTTCCAACTTATCAATGAAGAAGGAGGCGTGCATGGGCGCAAAATCAATTTTGTTTACAAAGACGACGGTTATGATCCGGCTCGCACTGTACCGATAGTGCGTTCTCTCGTAGAGGATGAGCAAGCCTTTGCCTTGATTGGGGGGTTAGGCACCAATACGGGCATGGCAGTTTTGCCCTATATCGAGTCTCAACAAATTCCCTGGGTGAGTCCAGGCTCCGGTTCTTCGGCTTGGTCTGATCCTCCCAAAGCGCGTATTTTTGCCACCTTTGGCCGCTATATTGATGAAGCACCTAAGTTGGTGCGCTATGTCCTCGATAGCCTCAGTCGCAAGAAAATCGCGATCGTTTTTCAAAACGATGATTTTGGGCGTTCTGCGGAGCAGGCTGCCAAAAAGAGCTTACAATCTCAAAATATTGAGCCCGTCGCGACCATCTCTTACGAATTAGGCGAACGAGAAATGAGCACCCAAGCTACGCTTTTGCAGGCAAGTGGGGCGGAGGTCGTATTGCTTTGGATGGCCCCCCAGCAGGCAGTAGCCTTATTGAGTAGTGCCCGTTCGTTGGGGTATAAGCCACAATGGGTCGCTTCCACGGTCTTGTCTGATATGGAGCGTATGTATGATCTGACCCAAGGCGATTGGCAGGAAGTGATTTTTGCGTATTACGGTGTCATGCCAAACGATAAAAACAATCCGCGTCTGCAAACTTATAAGGCAGCACTTGAGCGTTATCATCCGGAGATTCGTTGGGGTGCTTTTGCCGAGACGGGCTTTATTTATGCGGAGCCTATGGTGGCTGCTTTGGAGGGGGTAGGTAGAGCCCTCAACCGGGAACGCTTCGTCGCGGCCATGGAAGGCTTGGATTTTCAAGGCATTGGCCCTCCCATCAAGTTTGGCCCTGAGCAGCGACAAGGCCACCAAAGCTTATATTTGTTACGTTGTACAGGAGCAGATAGCTACCAAGTCTTGACAGATTGGTTGTAAACATGCCTATGGCAAAATCCGTATATTTGTGATAGATGCAACAATTTGAACAAATACTGAGCGATAAATCTTTGCGACGTACCCAGACACGGTCCGACATTCTCTCTATATTTTTGCAAAGAGATGCTGCATTGAGTGAGCCTGAGCTAGAAAAAGCCATGCAAGGCCGTTGCGATCGGGTTACTATCTACCGTACCTTATCCACTTTTCTCGATAAGGGCATCTTGCACAAAGTGCTTGATGATACTGGAGCCATGCGCTATGCACTCTGTGCGGAAGATTGTCATGGTGAGCACGAACATCAGCATGATCACGTTCACTTTAAATGTGAAGAATGTGGTAAGACGATTTGTGTTGATGAAGTACGCATCCCCAGTGTAAAACTGCCGGAAGGCTACCAACTTTCTGGGGTCAATATGCTGCTGCAGGGCACCTGCCCAAATTGTAAATAATCCGAGCGCACATTTTTAAGCTTTTCTACTCTGTAGAACGCCTAGTTTTTGGAGCTTGCCTAAAGCGTATCTAAAGAGGTCAAATTCCCTAGGCTTGTTCAAAATGAGTAGTGCAGAGGGGAAGAGAGAAGCGTTCCGCGCAGCGGTAAGTAATAAACTAAATCACTTATTTCCACTGTACACTTTGCACCATATGGCGCAACTCTTCCTTCATATAATCAGTGAGGGGTTGCAGTGAATCGTTTTTTTCGGCGGTACGATAATAGAAAGAAAGCATGGCGATCTGCTGGCCACTACTATCGCTATAAAAGAGCTGAGCGGGCGTGCCCACTGTGCCATACAACTCAAAAAGCGTCCCATAACCATTGGGGCCGCTGATGGCTTCTTCGGTAATCTGAGTAGCTTTTTTGCTATGCTTATAGACGAGGCGGCGATAATCTTCAAAGTGCGAAGCGCGGTTTCGGGAATCGTCGGCATCGCGATAGGTAATATGCCACGTCAGGCTGTAGCGAGGAAATTTGATGTCTACCCAACAGGAGTCTGATACGTCTCGGGTGATGTTCCCCCCTGCTGGATACTCAAAAGTAAAGGGGCATGTCTGATTGTTAAAATTGGTATAGGAGCGTTCGGCAGGGCCGGGAACCTCAATCCTCGGGAAGCCATAAGGACGGGCGTAGGGCTCGTATGAAGTACAAGAAACAAGCGTCAACATCAGGGCTGCCGCAATGGCCAGAATAACTTTCATACTACAAATTACGAATTCGTCCCTAAAGCTATTGCCGATTCAAACCATTTGGAGAGAATTTCTGATAATTGTGGCAGTTTGATGGGTTTGCTGATGTAGTCATTCATGCCGGCAGCGAGGCATCTTTCTCGATCTCCTTTCATGGCATTGGCGGTCATTGCAATGATGATCGGCTGTACAAAATGGGGAGAATTGATTTCTCGGATTTTCATTGTAGCCGTTAATCCGTCCATTTCTGGCATCTGCATATCCATCAAAAGGACATCATAGGGTCGGTTTTCGAGCGCTTTGAGGGCTTCAAGACCATTGCCTGCGATATCGGCTTTTAAGCCTAGCTTTTGGAGCATCCGAGTCGCGACCTTTTGGTTGACAAGATTGTCTTCGACTAAGAGGATGCTTTTTTGATGGTGTGAAAGATCTCTTTGCTTGTTTTCTCTCCGAGAACGCTCCGCTTGCCCAGTTTGCTGAAGGAGTATGTAGGCAAGATTTTGTAGGAGCTGTTTTTGCCGGAAGGGTTTGGATAGATAAGCGTCAAATAACTGCCGGTCCTCAGGCTGCGGCAAGTCCGCAAGAGAAGTCAACATGATGAGCGGTAAGGAGCGATAATGCGCGTTTGCTTTGATTTGTTTGGCTAGCTGCAAACCATCGAGCTGTGGCATTTGCATATCCAAAATGGCTAAATCAAAAGAGATTTTTTCGGCGAGTATAAATTCGAGGTTCCGAGGATCGGAGATGCTGAGGGTATCGATTCCCCACTTTAGACAGAGGCCTTCTAAGACGCGTAAGTTATTGATGTTGTCGTCTATCAGTAATACTCGGGCCTTTTTTGCAGCGATTTTTGGGAGATCAAGTTCATGGCTCAGGGGTACTTCCGCCCTTTCGACGGGAAGGCTAAAGCTAAAGGTCGAGCCTTTGCCGACTTGGCTTGCAACCCATATCTCGCCTCCCATAAGATTGACAAGTCGCTTGGAAATCGCTAGACCGAGGCCTGTGCCTCCGTATTTCCGGGTGGTGGAAGCATCTACCTGGGAAAATGATTTGAAAAGACGACTAAGTCTCTCTTCTGGAATCCCAATGCCAGTATCCCTGACGCTAAATTCAAGCGAACATTGTTTGCCGCAGCTTTGAGGCTGAGATTTGATATGGATGATTACTTCGCCTTGATCGGTAAACTTGATGGCGTTATTGACGAGGTTGACAAGTATCTGACTGAGGCGAGTGGGATCGCCCAAAATGCCTGTCGGTACGCCCTCTGCAATTTCGTAGAGAAGCTCTATATTCTTGTCATGAGCCTTGGTCGAAAGCATATCAAGCACGTCTTCTACTGAATCAATCAGGTTGAAGGCTTGGCGCTCTAGTTCCAATTTTCCAGAATCAATCTTAGAAAAATCTAATATATCGTTGATGACGGTAAGCAGATTGTCCCCGCTGACCCGAATGGTGTCTACATATTCTCTCTGCTCCAAGGATAGCTCCGAATCGGCTAATAGGCCCGTCATACCAATTACGGCATTCATCGGCGTCCGGATCTCGTGACTCATATTGGCAAGAAATTCTGCCTTGGCGAGTCCGGCCATTTCAGCAGCCTCTTTGGCTTCTCTAAGATGGTTTTCCATCTTCTTACGGGCATCTATATCTGTTTCAATGACGATATAATTGATGAGCTTGTTTTGTTCATCATATACTGGATTAATGGTCAAAACCTGCCAACGAGGATTGCCAGCCTTAGAGTAGTAAAGTACCTCGCCTTCATATGTCTCTCCTTTCGCTAAGGTCTGCATCATTCGTTTCATCTCTTCTGGTGAGGTTTCATGCCCTGCGAGAATTTTGAGGGGAGATTTGCCGAGAATTTCGGCTTCCTGATAGCCTGAGATGTCTTCAAAAGTCTTATTGACCCATTCAAATTTGCCTTTCGCATCCAATATGGCTACGCCATTAGTGGTTTTTTCAGCTACTAAGGATAGGCGGCTGAGTTTACTCTGAGCCTTTAAGATGTCTTGTTGTTGGGTAAGTTTCGTTGCTTGTATCTGATAGTTGAGCCCAAACAGGAAGATGAGCAAAGTTGCTAATGCGGTAGCATCGCCTAGATATACACTATCCGCAAAACAGAGGGCCAAGATCATACTGAGGCCTGAGACCAATAAAAACCTAAGCAGGAAGCCTTTGTCCTGGATCAAATAAAAACATAGCTGTATCGCTACGATGGTGTTGATGAGATGGAAGGGGTGAAAATCATGTAAATAATTGATATAGGCTATTTCTACCACATAAAGGGACAAAAGGATTTTTAGCCCTCGACCAAGAAACCAAGCTTTGCGTCTTGGAATAAACGTGCCAATAAAGGCCAGCGTATTAAGAGCCCCGACGATATACCTATCCCACATGGGTTGCGCTAATTCGGGATTTAATTGTTCAAACCAATAGCTAAAAAGGATTAGACCTATTGCGCCCGAAAGGTAAGCTGCCCTAATGGAAAGCAAGTAGGAAGAGCTTGTCAGGTACGCGAGTACGCCTTTCGTTGACAATTTATTTTTCATGCCTGCTCCATTGTTTTTTCTAGGGGAAACCATTTGCATAAAGCATTTCTGATATCGCTTAACTGTATAGGTTTGCTGATATAATCATCCATTCCCGCCTCTAGGCAGCGTTCTTTGTCTCCCTTCATGGCGTTGGCTGTCATAGCAATGATGACTGGACGATTTTCTCTACCGGGCCCAAATTCTTTATAAATGGCCTCTGTGGTCTGAAGACCGTCCATTTCTGGCATCTGCAAATCCATGAAAATGAGGTCATATTTTTTGATCCGCATCGCGTGCAAGGCTTCCAAGCCATTACCCGCTATGTCTGCAGTCATTTTGAGCTTTTGAAGCATTCTGAGCGCTACTTTTTGATTGACTAGATTGTCCTCTGTAATCAAAATTCGTAGATCTGATCTGAATTCTTGTGGCTCGCTATCTTGTGCTTGAGGCTGTTTGGGGAGATGGGCGGAGGATGAGTCCTCGCTCAGTATTTTGCTGATATGAGCTCTAAGATAAGCCTGTTTGACATGCTTACGGAGGTATGCGTCATAGTTTGCTTGATCTTCCTCGCTTGGGTTTTCCAGCCTTGAACTCAATACGATGATTGGCAGCTGTTCTTTTTTATAGGTTTTTCTGACGTTGCGAATCAGCTTTTCTCCCGGTACGATAGGCATATCTAAATCCGTAATCATCAGGTCGTAGCGATGTTTGGCAAGCAGGTCGTTTACAGCTCGAGGATTGTCGCAGGCTTTTACTTGTAAGCCCCATTCTTCAAGCAGCTCGGCTGTTTTTTGTAGATAGGTAGTGTTGTCATCGATCAGCAGTACCTCTTTGCCTTTTGGAATCGGCGGTAAGGAAGTCTTGAGCGGGAGCGATTCTCGACCCACTAAGATGGTAAAGAAGAAAGTTGAACCATGACCATACTCACTTTCGATCCAAATTTCGCCTCCCATCAGCTCAACTAACTTTTTACTGATCGCAAGCCCTAAGCCGGTACCGCCATATTTACGGGTGGTGGACGAGTCAACTTGTGAGAAAGATTTGAAGAGTCGGTGGATTTTATTTTCTGGAATACCGATGCCCGTATCTTTGACGGCAAATTCTAACTTAAGTTTTTTGTCTGCTGTCTCTTCGACATAGCGTGCGGAGATCATTACTTCACCTTTGGGGGTGAATTTGATTGCATTGTTGACAAGATTGACAAGCACCTGACGGAGGCGAGTTGGGTCTGAGATTATCTGGTGAGGGATTTCTGGGGCGATATTGGAGATTAGCTCTAAGCCCTTTTCATTGGTTTTGGTCGATTGTGTCGAAGATGTCTTGGATCTTTTATCAACCAAAACCAATGAAAAGGGCTTAGAGCTAATCTCCAATATCGCCCCAGAAA
>JBCAWW010000088.1:0-11327 GCA_038534415.1 Bacteroidota bacterium
ATATTTTTTTATACATCACCAAAGCGTGTGAGGGTGAAACATTTGGGTAAACAGAGCTTAGAGAGAGAGCAAAAGATCATTGCTCGAATCACTGATGATCACTTCATCATCTATTTCGGGTTTTGGCTGTGGCCTAACGATCAGCATGGGGATCGACTGATTGGTCGAAAGCATTCTCTCCGTAACACTCCCGAGCAACAATCTCTCAAGCATATTGTGTCCTTTGGCCCCCATGATGAGTAAGTCAGTTTGTTCTCTTTCTGCCAGACTCATGATATGGCGACTCGTATTGTATTCCGTATTTTCTACCAGCTTGATCTCTACCTGGAGGCCTTGGGTATCAATATTTGAGAGATACTTTTCCGCGTACTCAGAGACATTTTCCCGGACCATAGTCGCAAACTGCTCCCTGCTACGGCTAATCTGATAGTGTACGCCATTGGGGATATCGTAGATGTTGACGAGTTGTATGATGGGGGTCGGCTGCATCCGAACGCCTAACTCTATGGCCTGCTGTAAGGCGAGGTCTGAGAATTGGGAGAAGTCCGTAGGCACCATGATCTTTTGGATTCTTGACTTGGCGATTTCCGGGATAAATAGTACAGATCCTGGGCTTCGGTGCATAAATCTGCGGGCGGCTAAGCCACTGCCTAGCTGAAGTTCTTTCTTGCCGACAAGCGTCAAATCAGTCTGCTTGACCTTAGTCCAATGCAGCAATTGTTCAGTAACATTGCCTTCGAGTACATTGAGCTCGTAGTCAAATAAACCGGGCTTGATCTTGAGCCGTATTTCACGTTTCATCTCTTCTTTGATCCGTTCGTCGAGCGGTAGGATGGTTTCATTGGTAAACCAGTTTTTTGCGTACTGAGGGATCTCCAATTGAGGACTTATGTGTAGGAAGTATACTTTTTCTAATGGGTACTGCTCTCCGAGAAAACGAAGGTAGTCAAGCAAGCGATAATCCGCTTCTGAAAGGTCCATTGCAACTAAAATCCTTTTCATAATCTTTTAATTAAGCGCTTGGAAATCTGTGGGTTTGACAAAGTCAGGCATCAACACAAAGCGTAAGTTGCCTTTGTGCAGTTCGTCGTATTCATGATAAGTTTCGTATAAGTAGATGGCATCTTTGCGCCATTCGATGGCATAGATAGTAGCCTTGCCCGCAGGGTGCACACTTCCTATCATCACAATGTCAAAAGGAGTGCTGACGCCTAGTTCTTCGAGCCCGGGAAATAAGACGGGATGCTCATTGGCAAAACTCATATCAGCAATGATGTCTTCACTACCAAAAGCTTCGCTAAGGCTCAACTCACAGCCATTGGCATCGCAAATTTGATAACTGCCTTTCCGCAAAAAAGTGGTCAGGTAGCCCTGTAGCCTGCAGGCCCAGCCAGCATCGAGATCAGCGGCTGGCATCCGCAAGAGCTTGTGATATTGATAATTAGCGTATTCGGTTTCTTGCGCTTCGTAGACCAGTAGCGTATCCTGTCCCTCTACCTCAAAACTGAGATACACAAAGTCGAGCCGAGTCATGTCAAAAAAGCAAGCATCTTGGCTGGCACCTACATATTTTAAGCGTTCTCCTTGGAGCTCAAAATGAAGATAATCTGCCTGAGCCTCGCCGCAATAATCGCTGACAACGATACGAACTTGGCCATCTTTGATCAGGACAGGATCAATGTGAATCAGCAAATCAGGTCGCTCAGCTTCGATCTCAGCGCTATAATCAGGAAGACTGATCCAAGTACCTTGAATGGATTTGACATATTTGCGCAGCGCATCCTCTCCTTGCGGAGCGCCACTGCCTAGTAAGAGTAAACTAGCAAATAGAGCGAGACTGAGTATGATGCTGCTACGTTTCATTTCCTGAAAGCTTTAGTTCTTATCACTAAGCTAGGAGGATACGAATCGTCTTTTGATGCGCTAGGCTAGGGGGGGAGATGACATATGTCAGTTCGGCTTGGGTTTGGCTGCACCGCTGCGCGGAACGCTTCCCTCTGCCTGCGTAAGCAATAAGTCCCTAGAGTATGCCTATTGTAGATACCTAAGGCAAAGACCGCTGTTTGGCTTCCCCAAATAAGCGTTCTGCGCAGCAGTAGCCTTACAGCTTCCTAAAAATCAATTGATAAGGCCCCAAGACCTCATCCACCCCATCATCGATATAGCCCATGACAACCGCAGGGCCCTTGTCGAGTTTCACCTCAGGGATCATCACCCGGCGCTTACGACCACTAGCTTGCGCATCCCAAGTTTGTGTCCCGATCTCCAGGCGGACATTCCAGTCGCTGATCGTATCTCGGGCGATTACTTCTACCGCAAAGGTGCTGGGCTCTTTGACATCGATATACCAACGACCTTGTCGTCCCCAGCCACGGCCGGGCGTGATCTGTTCCCAGTCTTGCCAAGTGAGATGCGCGTTCGGCTCAGCCGCAGTCCCCAAAAAGATCGGCGGCTTGGCATAATTGTCCGGACGCGTACTCGATACATCCGCAAACCAATCATCATACATCTGCAGCATCGCAGCCGTGCGCTCGGGATCGGATTCGGCTAGATTGTTTTGTTCGCCGGGATCGCTTGAGACTTGGTACAATTCATAGGGGACCTCCTCAAAGGGTTGGCGTTGATTGCCAAATCCAGTGTCATGTAGCAGTTTGTAATCTTGGCCGATGACCGCAAAATGCGCTCTCTTGCTAGGGACGTCGCCTCGCTGCGCTTGAATAAATAAGTGTCGCTCCGCCCAGTCAGTCGGAGTCGGGCCCGTGAGCAAGGGTAAAATGCTTTTACCATCTAGATTATGCCCTGTGGGAATACGCTGACCAGCGGCTTCGACTATCGTAGGCAAAAGGTCAATATGGGCGCTGATCCGATCGTTGCGATGCCCGGCTTTGATTTGCTTGGGCCAATGCGCCAAGAGCGGAGAACGAATGCCGCCGTCGTGTATACCCGTCTTCATGCCTCTGAGAGAACCCACGTAACGCATTGAATTGGGGCCATTGTCAACCATAAACAAGATGAGGGTATTGTCCTCGATGGCGAGTTCTTTGAGGGTGGCGCGCAGCTCACCGATGTTTTGATCCACATTTTCGATCATGGCAAATATGCGGGCCAAGCGATCTTGGGCCTGAGCGCTATCCTTGACTTCGCCTTGAACAAGCGGAATCAAGTCCTTGCTCATATATTTTTGACGCAGTTCTTCGGGCACATCATGAAAAGGACCGTGGGGGGCATTGGTAGCGATATAGGCGAAAAAGGGTTTTTTGTCCCTCGTCGAGGAACGAATAAACTCCTCCGCATAGTCAAAATAAACGTCTGTACAATAGCCTTCGCTCTGGATTTGCTGCCCATTGTGCCAGAGGATAGCGTCCGTATAGCGGCGGGCATTTTCGATAGGCTCTGAGGGCTGAGCGATCCCGCCTCCGCGGTGCATCAGGACTTCTGCAAAGCCTTGATCCTGTGGTCGCATGGGGTGCATATCACCCAGATGCCATTTGCCAAACAAACCCGTTTGATACCCATTTTGCCCCAGTATCTCCGCAATCGTAATCTCCTCGGGATCCATTTGGGCCCGTCCTACCCAAGTATCTACTACCCGAGTGCGAAAATTATAGCGTCCTGTCATCAAGCAGGCACGGGTTGGGGCACAAACGGGACTGACATAAAATCGTTCCATCAAGGCACTCTCGCTGGCGAGTTGGTCTACATTGGGCGTCTCGATGAGTGGGTTGCCCATAAAACCAAAGTCGCCATAACCTTGATCATCGGTGATGATGAGGATGACATTGGGGGGCGGTACGCTAGTGGCTGGCGTTTGGGAGCAGCGCAAAGCAAAAAAGCTCAGCAATAATAGTAGGCTAGTAGTAATTCTCATCTCAATCTTGGGTTTGTAACCAATCTAAGGAAAAGCGACCAAAGACAATACGTTCATAATTATCTGCTTCAAATAATAGGCCGAGTGTATCGGTATCTACTGAGACTAAGCAGGAGTAGGCAAAGGACTTTTTATATACCAGTTTGCTCACGGGC
The DNA here is from genome assembly GCA_038534415.1 of Bacteroidota bacterium. Classification (GTDB taxonomy): domain Bacteria; phylum Bacteroidota; class Bacteroidia; order J057; family J057; genus JBCAWW01. The sequence goes on from JBCAWW010000088.1 coordinate 4,024, forward strand.
CAAGTTTGGCCTTCGTCATAGCTGAGGCGAATCGTGCCAGTATGCCGCCCCTCTTGGGTAGCCGGATTGGCAAAAGCAATGATGGAGGGTTGCCAGCTGTGGCGGATGATAGAGGCTTGGCAGCGTGATTCGATCAGGCTGGAGTCGTTTTGGAAGCCACTCCAATTTTGGCCTCCATCCTCGCTACTGGCGATCTTGCGGTATTTGCCGGCTCCCATGGAGCGAGCATTGAGGAGCAGGCTCCCGTCTATGCGCTCTACGACTTGGACCTCATTGGCCATGCCTTCAACGAGCGGAAAGGCCACTTCTCCGTAGGCCCAGCTTTGTCCATTGTCATCAGAATAGGCGGCATAAACCATCCAGCGGCCATAGGGGCCTTGGTTAAAAGGCATGATGATGCGGCCTTGGTAGGGGCCTTTTTGGATTTGGATGCCCACGCCAGGCCCGGCGGCAGTGGAGGTGGCGTAGGTGGGCCGTTTCACGGAACGCGTAATCTCCCTCGGAGCCGACCAAGTTTGTCCTTCATCATCTGAATAGATCAAATAAGTGCGGCACACATCATCCCCCTCATAGCCGGGCTTGACATAATGTTCCCCTCCCTCTGGCGGATATTTTTGATAGATCAATAGCACTCGCCCCTTGTTCAGGACTACCGCTTGAGGATTGTTGAGCGAGGCTTCTCCGGCTTTGGCCAGGACTTTTATCTCGCTCCAACTTTGGCCCTGATCTTCACTCGTTTTGAGCACTAAGTCGTTTTGGGCATGATCGTTTTGGGTCGTTCGCGCCTCGGCGAAGGCGAGTAGCGTTCCCCGCAGGGTGATCACTACACTCGGAATCCGATAAGTATGATAGCCTTCTTGACCACTAACAAAGACGTCGGTATAGCTGGGCTGGGCGATGACTAAAGCTGCAGAAAGTAGAAAAAATAAATAGCAAAAATAGTAGCGCATAAGGTCCTTTTGAGAGAAGTAAACGAAATTTTAGGACATTTGATAATGAGCCCCAACTCAGCAAATTGGGGCAAAGAGATGCTCTCACAATCCGCTGCTTTTAGATTTATTCCAATTCCAAATAAGCCTTCGATGGGCGATATGGCATATTCCTACTGTATCTTTGAGTAGGATGATCGACTCGCTCATACGTTTTTCCGTTCAGCAAAAAGCTGTCATTGGATTGTTGGTACTTGGCCTGATCGCTTGGGGACTGTATGCTTTGTCGCAATTACCGATCGATGCCGTTCCCGATATCACCAACAATCAAATCCAAGTGGTTACGGTTTCGCCCACTCTTGCTCCGCAGGAGATGGAGCAATACGTGACCTTTCCGGTCGAACTCAATATGGCCAATATCCCCGGCGTAACTGAGGTGCGTTCGGTTTCTAAGTACGGACTCTCCGTAGTGACGGTCGTCTTTGAGGACGAAGTCCCCACCCTCGACGCGCGTCAACTCGTCAATGAGCAAATCCAAAAAGTCCAGACCGAAATTCCAGCGGGCTTCGGGAGTCCTGAAATGATGCCCATCACTACGGGCCTAGGCGAAATCTTTCAATACGTACTCGAACCCCAAGCAGGCTACGAAGATCAATTTGACGCTATCGAGTTGCGGACGATTCATGACTGGATCGTCAAACGTTACCTAGCTGGCATAGAAGGGATTGTAGAAACCAGCAGTTTTGGCGGCTTCGTCAAACAATACGAAGTCAGCGTAGATCCTTTGCGTTTGCGGGCTTTGGACCTCACCTTAAACGAAGTATATGCCGCCCTTGAAGCCAATAATGCCAATACGGGGGGCAGCTATCTAGAAAAAGAACAGCAGGCTTTTTATATCCGTGCCGAAGGTCTTTTGCAAACCAAAGCAGAGATCGAGCAAGTACCTATCGCGCTGCGCAACGATTTGCCAGTTTTGGTGAGAGATGTCGCCCAAATAAGAGATGGGCATCTCCCACGCTTTGGCACCATGACTCGCAATGGCAAAGGGGAAACCGTTGGCGGCATCACCCTGATGCTCAAGGGGGCTAACTCCAATACTGTCATCGCCGCAGTCAAAGATCGCATCCAAGAGGTCGAAAAAGTCTTGCCCGAGGGCTTGAAAATCGTACCCTTTCTGGATCGTGCGGCCCTCGTCCAACGCACCATCGGCACGGTAAGAACCAATCTAATCGAAGGGGGACTGATCGTCGTATTTGTGTTAGTGGTGCTATTGGGCAATTGGCGGGCGGGTTTGGTCGTCGCCTCCGTGATCCCCTTGGCCTTGCTATTTGCTTTTGGGATGATGCACGTTTTTGGCGTCTCCGCCAATCTGATGAGTCTGGGCGCGATAGATTTTGGCCTGATTGTAGATGGCGCTGTCATCTTGGTCGAAAGCGTGGTGCATCGCCTACAGTCTCAGTTCAAGGGACAAAGTCTCAGCCGGCAGCAAATGGATGAGGAGGTAATCACCGCTACGAGTCGGATTCGTTCCTCGGCCGCCTTTGGCGAACTCATCATCTTGATGGTTTATCTCCCTCTTTTGGCGCTTTCCGGCATCGAAGGCAAGATGTTTACGCCCATGGCCCAGACGGTCGGGTTTGCCATCTTGGGTGCTCTGATCCTTTCGATGACCTATGTGCCGATGGCCTCGGCTTTATTTCTCTCTCGCAAACAATCTGAAAAACTAAGTTTTGCCGATAAGTTGATCGCTGCCTTGCAGAACGCTTATCAACCCCTGCTCAAAAGCAGTTTGGCTCGTCCTGCGTGGATAGTCGGGCTGGCGGTATTGGCCTTTGGCGCTAGTATGTGGCTTTTTAGCCGCATGGGTGGCGAATTTATCCCTCAGCTCGAGGAGGGCGATCTGGCTATGCAAATGAGCGTTCCCGCAGGGAGTGCCCTCAGCCACACTGTCGCGATGAGTACCCGGGCCGAAAAGATCCTCTTGGCTTCTTTTCCAGAAGTATTGCAGGTCGTGTCTAAAATCGGCTCTTCCGAAATTCCTACTGACCCCATGAGTGTGGAGGATGCCGATGTCATGATCATCATGAAGGAAAAGGAGGCTTGGACGACCACTCAAGACCGCAACGAATTGGTCGCACTCATGGCCGAGGCCTTGGAGCCCTTAGAGGCGGAAGGCGCTGGCTTTGAATTTACCCAGCCGATCGAGTTGCGTTTTAACGAACTTTTGACGGGCTCAAAAGCAGACGTAGCCGTCAAAATATATGGCGATGACCTCAGCGAATTAGCCGCGCAAGCCGAAGAGGCTGCCGAATTGATCCGCGCCATCTCTGGTGCGGCCGACGTAAAAGTCGATCGTACCGAGGGCTTCCCACAGATAGTGCTGCGCTATCGCCGCGCCCAGATGGCTCGTTATGGGGTTTCGGTAGCTCAAGTCAATCAAACTGTGCAAACTGCCTTTGCGGGAGGTGTCGCGGGGGTCGTCTTTGAAGGGGAACGCCGCTTTGACTTAGTCGTTCGGCTGCAGCCGAACGCTCGCAAAGACCTCTCCGACATAGCTAAGCTCCAAGTCCGACTAGCGGATGGGCATCAAGTCCCGATCCGAGAATTGGCAGAGATCGGCTATGCCGAAGGACCCATGCAAATCTCCCGCGATGACACCAAACGACAGATCACAATCGGAGTCAATGTGCGCGAGCGCGACCTCGAAAGTGTGGTGGCAGATATCCAAAGTAAACTAGAAGCCGGCTTAGCGCTACCACCCGGCTATGCCTTACGCTATGGAGGGGAGTTTGAAAATCTAGAATCTGCCCGCTCTCGCCTCCTCATTACAGTACCCATCGTCCTCTTCCTGATTTTGGTGATGCTCTATTTTACCTTTGGCTCTTTTGTACAGGCCCTGCTGATTTTTTCGGCTATTCCGATGGCTGCGATTGGGGGCGTTTTGGGGCTTTGGCTGCGAGATATGCCTTTTAGTATTTCGGCAGGCGTGGGTTTTATCGCTTTGTTTGGGGTCGCGGTGCTCAACGGTATCGTCTTGATCGCCTATTTCAATCGGTTGAGAGAGGAAAGTAAATTGAGTCTGTTGGCTCGTATTCAAAAGGGTGCTAGCGTACGCATGCGTCCCGTTTTGATGACGGCGGCGGTTGCTTCGCTGGGATTTTTACCGATGGCGATTTCCAATAGTGCAGGCGCAGAGGTACAAAGACCATTAGCCACGGTGGTCATTGGGGGCCTAATTAGCGCAACTCTATTGACGCTTTTTGTCTTGCCGTCGCTCTATTATCTGATCGAGAAACGCAAAAATTGAGTAAGCATGAAAACAGCATGGAGCATATTGATTTTTGTCTGTTTGAGTTCGACCATTTGGGGCCAGTCGCCGCGTACTTTGAGCTTGGAGGAGGCTGAGGAGCGAATGCGTTCGGAGCATCCGGAACTCAAACTCGCCAGTCTCAATCGGGAGCAGGTAAAAGCTGGGCAAGGCAGCAGTTGGCAAGTCGATCCCCTACAATTGCATTACCAGCGTGGGCAGATCAATACCCTCTCCCAAGACAATTATCTCGGCATTAGCCAGGACTTGGGGCGACCCTGGCTCGCATGGGCTGAACGCAATACTTGGCAAGATCGCTATGAGTTGGCCCAATTAAAAGAAGCTAGTTTAGAGCGGGAATTGCGTTATCGCTTGCGAGAAAGCTGGTATCAGTGGCAAGCGATCCATGCGCAAATCGGCCTCATCAGAGAGCAAGTCTCCAGCCTACGAGAAGTCCAACAAGTGGTCGATATCCGGGTGGAGGCAGGGGCCGAAAATCAAGTGTCCTCTCTACAAGTCGCCCTCAAGCTGAGAGAACTATTGGAGCAAGAGTTAGCCTTGAATATAGAATTAGAGAAGGCAAGTTTGTTTTTTCAAAAAGCGCTGGGCGTGGAAGAGATGGCCATACCGCAAGCATTGCCGCAAAGGGCGCTTTTGCTCTCAGTTGATACGAGTTTATATGCCTTAGCCAATCATCCTCTGCTTGCGGAGTTTGGGGCCGAAAGCCGCTTGGCTCAATCTCGCAATAAGTCGCAAAAAGCTAAGTATAGCCCCGGTTTTCAAATTGGTTACTTCCGTCAGAGTATCGATGCCCAAGGAGGTTTTGATGGGCTTAGCCTCGGTCTGGCAGTGCCATTGATCTTCAAAGCAGAGCGTAGTCAGCAGCAAATGGTGGCGCTGGAAGGCAACAAAACAGAAATCAAAAATCAATGGCAGCGCCAACAAATCAGGCAGGAAATCACGAATTTGAACAATAGAGCGCAAAGCATCCAAAGGCAAATAGAAGCCCTCGAGCAAGAAAGCTTGCCATTGGCTCAACAATTACGGGAGACAAGCCTGCTCCAATACCGACAAGGCGCGACCAGCTATTTGCTCGTCCAACAGGCGATTCAAGCAGAGCTCGATGTGCGCAAACGCTATCTCAAGGCGATTGCCCATTGGAACGAAACCATCAACCGACTAAACTACTGGCTCGATGTATAGAAATAGTATCCACATATTTTCAAAATCCGCTAGGCTTTTTGGGCTGGTAGGCCTAATACTTTTGGGGCTGGGCTGCGGCGCAGAACGCGAAAATAGCGCGCCAAGGGAGCTGACAAACCATAATCCCCAAAGCCAATTACCAGTCGTAGCGGAGATCGAAGCCGAGGATATCCACCGTCTAGGCAAAGTGGCTCGTGCCTCCGTGATTCGCTGTACGGGCACCATCCATGCACCCCCACAAAGCCAAGCCACGGTCAGTGTGCCCATGGGAGGCTTTGTCAAACGGATCATTCCCATTGAAGGACAATTTTTCAAAAAAGGGACTACTATCGCTGTCCTAGAGCATCCTGACTACCTCCATTTGCAAGAGCAATATTTGGCTGCCCGCGCTGACTTAGCGTTCCTTGAAAAGGAAAATACTCGCCAACTCTTGCTCGCCGAAGCCAATGCGGGTACCGGACGGGAAAAGGAAAAAACAGAATCAGACCTCCAATCTGCCAAAGTAAAGGTGGCTGCCCTGGCCAAAGAGCTGCAGTGGCTGCGGATCAATCCTGATAAACTCAGTGCCGAAAATCTTCGCACCAGCATCTCGATCCCAGCACCTGTGAGCGGCTACGTCTGGAATATTCATGCCAATCCGGGTAAGTTCCTCGACCGCAACGCCCCCCTATTGGAGATGACGGATATTGATCATCTACACCTCGAACTGCAAGTATATGAACAAGACGCCGCGAAACTGCGCGAGGGGCAAATGATTGAGTTTCAGTTGGGGGCGGATGCCAGTGGCAAAACCTACGAAGCAGAAGTTTATCTCATCGGACAATTGGTGGATCCTGAGAACCGTAGTTTACGGGTGCATGGACATTTAGAGTCTGAAAGTCAAGGTTTTAAACCCGGTACTTTTGTCGAAGCCGAAATTCAAGCGCCGACCGATAGTGCTGTTTTCGTGCCGAGGGAAGGCATTCGAGGCGCAGGGCAGGATCGATTTGTCTATCTGATCAAAGGAGAAGAGCTGCAAAAACAAAAAGTAGAGATCAATACGATGGATCAGTCAGGGGCTTTTCTCGTCTCCGCCGAACGCTTAGTCGGGGCAGCTGTTTGGATGGGTGAAGAGGAGGCAGAAGGCGGACATTCGCATTAGACTTTATTGAGCCTGAGCTTTTTTGTGCTTTTTGGGATACTCCTGCGGAGAACGTTTCCCCTCAGCAAATGGACCACTTTTTGAAGAGATAAAGTAAGTTCGCAGGCTGAGCAAATTGCCCGCAAGATTGCTGATTAGATGATCTCCTAGCATCATAGATGAAAAAGAAGCCCCACCAAAACCAAAGTGTCATCAAAAAGGTCTTCTCAGACTTTAGAGCACGACTACATGAGCCTGCGAAACAGCTCAATGGAGAACAATACGAAGTGCAAAAAACGAAGAGGGGCTATACCGTCATCATTCACCGCGAGCGAGGGGCTGACCAACGCTTAGATTTCGAAAACAAGCAGCAGTTAGAGGAATATTTAGATTCCCTTTAGATATTTAGTACAAAGTCATAAGCATCTCGATCGCTATTTTTCCTATTTGGTTCTGTTTTTTGCAGAAGTAATGTGGCTCAGCTCAGTCGGCAAAAACGGCTTAGTATCCCTGTCATGATAGCGCGCTAGCGGTAGGACTGATTATCCTCTGCCTTTCCAGTCTGCTATTTTATGATTCTCAAAGGGACAAGAAAATAGCACTCGCTTAAATTCTGCCATTTTTTAAGGCTTAAGCTAGTCGACTCTATACCCTAGCTTTAGAAGTTTGGGACAACTGCATCTCCTCTACCAAAGCAGCTAGCTTTTCTATTAAGACGTGCTCCATGACCACGATTTTGTACCAT
>JBCAWW010000089.1:0-11192 GCA_038534415.1 Bacteroidota bacterium
TTGATAATAAAAGAGCGGTGTACTCTTTGAAAACTTTGGGTATCTAGTTGCTCCGCAAAATGCTTCATCGGGATACTCAGCGTATATTCTTTGTCAGCGCTAAATATCTTGCAATAGTTGCGCTCCGCCGAGATATAATGGATATCGCTCAGGAGGAGTTTGACCAGTTTATTTTTACTGCGCACAAAGATCCTATCTGAAAGCAATAAAGGTACAGACTCATGGGGGGGACTATTGATGGGTTCGCTTTCGAGTACAATCTGCTGGTTGAGCGCCGCTAATTCTATCGCCCTTACCAACTCAAGTGGCTCAAAGGGTTTTGCAATAAAAGCGAGTGGATGGGCGCTCTTAGCCCGACTAAATGTTACTTGATCTGTATTAGCCGTCAAAAAAATAAGTGGGACCTGAAAACGTTCTTTGATCAGCTTGGCGGTTTCGACACCGTCAAGTTTGCCTTTGAGGCTCACGTCCATCAAGATTAGGTCGGGTTGTTCATGCTCCAAATGGGCGAGTGCTGCTTCTCCGCTCGGCAATATGCCCGCTACTTGATAGCCAGCTTCGCTCAAGACCATAGAAATATGAGTCCCGATAATCATATCATCCTCTACAAGCAGTATATTTAACGTGTCAGTACCCAAATCATCCTCAAGTTACTCATCATCATGCAGAAATTCCTCTTTATTTTCGGCCTATTCTCTCTTCTGATGGGTTTTTCGTCATTTGACAACGATGAGCTCGACGCCAGTAAAGCACGCGGCGAAGAGGTCTATATGGACTATTGTATCGCTTGCCACATGACCACCGGAGAGGGCGTAGAAGGCGTTTTTCCTCCTTTGGCTAATTCTGATTATCTGCTTGCCGATGTCGAACGTGCGATCAGGGTAGTCAAATATGGTCAGATGGGGCCCATCACCGTCAATGAAGTCGAATACAATAGCGCCATGCCCTCTCCCGGCTTAGACGATGACGAAATCGCCGACGTACTCACCTTTGTCCTCAATGCTTGGGGCAATGACTACGGCAAATTAGTTACTGAGGAGCAAGTAGCAGCGGTAGAGGAGTAGGTTTACCTCCCGATAGCTATCGGGAGCGCGGAACGCTACCCCCTTTCGATACGGAACAATCATCAGTAGCGACACAAGATTTTGTGTCGCACGAGAGAATCGTTCTGCGCAGCAATAAATAAAACGCTATTTCTCCGCTTCGCGGAACGCTTTCATCCATTTGCTAAAGCCCGGCTCCTCGCCAGCCTTCATTTGGGCGATCACCTCTGGATGCTCTGCCTTGAGCCAATCGATTAGGTGTACGGCGCTCGGATCTACGATCTGCTCCCAATCTATCGGGTCAAGCCCATGATCATGGTGCTCGGATTGCCACTCACGCACATAGGCCTGCATGCGTTTGACCTCTGCTTGATAAGCGGGTTCATCGATGAGATTGACTGTCTCATGTGGATCTGTCTTCAAATCAAAAAACTCTTCGGGCGCTTTAGTCGGAGCAAAGAAATGCGACTGAAGTGGATTGAGACTCCCTTCGCTATTGAGCTGTCGCATGATATGTACCGCAGGACGATAAAACTCTAAATAGGCCTGTTGGGCATCAAAAGGCTGCTCTGGGATATAATGTCGGATGTATTTGTAGCGACCATCCGTTACGCTGCGCGAACGCTCAACCACCTCATCCCAAATATCTCTGGCTGCATAAACAAAGGGCTTGGGTGCTAGATCATCCCGACCCATAAAGGGTATGCCCGTCAAATGAGAGGGGCGTTCGGCGCCAGCCAGATCCAAAATACTCGCCGAAATATCCGTAACATCTACTAATCTATCGGAAACGATACCACTATCGGCCCCCGCCCCCCAAACAATCAGCGGTATCTGAATGCCCGGCTGATAGAGATAGCCTTTGCCGCGAATGTTGCAGCGACCATTATCGCCGATAAAAATTACGATCGTATTATCAGCTAAGCCGTTTTCTCGTAGCGAACTCATCAAGGCACCTACCTCTGCGTCCATATATTCAATCTGGTCTAGGTAGCGTGCCCAATCCTCTCTAACCAAAGGATGGTCCGCCATATAGGGCGGTAATTCTACGGCTGAAGGATCAACCGGATCGCTGGACTGGGCATGTATCTCCTGCCACCAATCGCCACGATGGGTAACCGCCAGTTGAATCTGTGCGAAAAAGGGCTCTTGCACGGAGCTAAAATCTACCAGGGTATCAAATAAACCGAGATTTTCTTTGCCATCCCAAGTACCCCACTTTTGATTGAGAAAGTTGACATCTGTTTTCGCCCCCTTGCCATGCACCAAGCTATTGCCGACGATGCATTGGTAGCCAGCCTCTCTTAGGTAGTGAGTAATAGGCGCGAAAGGCTCCATCAGCGGGCTTTCGCGATAACTGCGATGATGCTGCGTATTGCTAATGTTTTGATGTGTACCCAACATCATAGCACTGCGATTGGGGGAGCAGATGGGATTGGTGCTATAGCATTGAGTGTAGCGGATGCCTTCGGCTGCTAACTGATCCAAAACGGGGGTTTGTAGTGCTGGTACGCCATAGCAAGCGAGGTCTTGCCCAATATCTTCGGCCATGAGCCAAATGATGTTGGGAGGCTGGCGGTCGGTTTGCTCACTTGCTTGCTCGCAAGCGAGACCCAAGCAACAAACGATCGTCAGAAAGTAAAGTAAAGTCGTGGCCTTCATTATTTATAAGGTCGTAGATTTTTGGCCTTTTCACAAGGCTTTATCGGCTATATTGGTATATGATTGAGATCAGAGAGGCCCTAGAGCGCTATGTCCAACTTCCGCAGGAGGAGCTAAAATTGAAAAACCAGCTGATCGCTCAGCTTGACAAATTGAGTGCGGCGCAATTGGAGGGAATCGTTCGGCAAGGCCCGCCCCGACAAGAAAACGACCAAATCCAAAAGGGCAAACTCTATGCAGATCTCCCGCTCCGCTGTCGTCAGCTCAATTATGAAAGCGAGTATTGTCTCTATGTACCTACCCATTATGATCCCTCTCAGGCGAACCCCTTATTGCTAGTAGGGCATGGGGGTAATGGCAATATGCCACAAAAGCAAGCTCGGATGGCGGCTTATATCGGTCTGGAAGATTGGCTAACTATCGCTGAGGAGAAGGGCTGGATACTCGCGGCTCCGCTAACACAAAGAGGTTGGGGCGTGATAGGCTATGCGGTCTTATTTAGTCTCTTATCTAAGCTCCAGCGGCAGTTTTATATTGATCCAGATCGCATTTATTTGACCGGACATTCGATGGGAGGACACCTCAGTTGGCGTAGTGCGATGCATGTAGCAGATCGTTTTGCCGCGATTTCTCCGATGAGTGGAGGTTATGACTATGTGGCGAAAGGAATGATGCCTTTGCTCAATCTTGTGCCGGGTTATGCCACCTTCGGTGAACGCGAGCCCTATGGCATTGCTGAGGCCAATCGTAGGATGATAACTTGGCTGAGAGAGCATCCTGAGATTGATTGGCAAATCGTCGAAAAGCCCGGAGGGCATGAAATCTTTAAAGATGAACTCCCCAAGATTGCAGCCTTTATGGAGGCGCGGCCTCGTGATCTATATCGTTCGAGTCTGAGTATCCTTGGCCTTGCCAAAGATCGATGGGACCAACCCAATAAGCCTTGGGACCGCAAATATCGTTGGGATCAGCAGCAGGCGATCTGGCGCAGTTATTTTCACTGGGTACAATTATTTGACGAGCCTCAATTAGCGAGGGGAGCGTTCCAAGCAGTGGAGGCCCAAATAGACAAGCCTGAAAATGCATTGCGGCTCAACATCCAAAATGTAAGTCGTCTACGCCTTTATCTACACCCCCAAATGCTTGATATAAGCTCAGAAATAAGGGTTTGGATCAATGGTAAACTGTATTGGCAGGGCATCCCGGCGCGAAGAAGCGATCTTTTGCTGCAAAATCTACGCAGATTGGACGATTGGGGGAGAGGCTACCCTACGGCCTTAGACATTGATCTGCGGCGAATGATTTGATACCCTACACGCATATTCATTACAGTATAACTAGTCAGTCGAGTGGGCGTAACATCAATCATAACAAACACAGTCATCCTCAAATCGAAATCGTTATGAAAACTTTTCCATTCGCAAAATTGACTCGATTAGCCCTTTTACTAGCCATGCCAGTGGTACTCTTTTCTTGTGTAGGTCCTCGTGGCCCCGAAGGTATCCCCGGTAGAGATGGACAGGATGGCAATGCCAATGTGATCTCCATCAATTATGAAGCAATCGCAGCTGATTGGTACGATGTGGGAACCCCCGGTACAGACGATTATTTCCTAGCCCTTGACTTAGATGTGCCTGAAATTACGAGCAGCATCGTCGAAAGTGGCCTTGTGATGGTCTATTATCGTCCTGATACTCAGTCTCCTTGGATCGCACTACCTTATACTTACATCTCTCATAATCCCTCATTTGTCGAGAAGTTGGACTTTATCTATGACCTCAATTTTGTAGGTATCCAAAGCCAAGCGACCGACAAAGGTGCCGCTGCTTATGAAGGCTTCTTCCGCATGATCATAGCCTCAGCCATACCAGTTGGTAAGATGGAAGTTGATATCAATAACTATGAAGCGATGGCCGAATTTTACGGCATCACTGAAGATATGCAGGTCTACCGCTAATCTTAGCCCCTGCTCTTGTAATCCGACCCAAACAAACGCCCTTCCCGCCTGCCGTAATGGTAGGCGGGTTTTTTGTTGGTAGTATTTTCTATCTTAACGCTAGAATCCAACTACTCAAACTCTATGCGTTTACTTCTTACTACTTTCATTTTCCTCTTATTAATTCCCTTTACTAGTCAAGCCCAGCGCAATCGCCGCCAGAAAGCTACTGTCGATACCTGGCAAGCACTGCCTGATTCCCTCTTTCAAGCCATGAAATGGCGCAATGTGGGTCCTTTTCGAGGGGGACGATCTACCGCAGTTTGCGGCGTGATCGGTCAGCCTGACCTATACTATATGGGAACTACTGGCGGGGGACTTTGGCGCACTCAAGATGGTGGCGCGACTTGGCGCAATATCTCTGATGGCTATTTCAAAACGGGTTCTGTGGGGGCGGTAGCAGTAGCTGCTTCTGATCCCAATGTGATCTATGTCGGCATGGGCGAAGCGCCCGTGCGAGGCGTGATGACTTCGCACGGAGATGGTGTCTATAAGTCCACGGATGCTGGCCAAACTTGGCAAAAAGTGGGGCTTGAGCGTGTTCGTCAAATTTCGAAAGTGCGGATTCATCCCAACAATCCAGACATTGTCTATGTGGCGGCTCAAGGCAGTCCTTATGCGCCTACGGCGGATCGGGGCGTTTATCGTTCCACCGACGGTGGGCAAAATTGGGAAAAGACACTCTTCGTTGACGAGCGCAGTGGTGTATCTGATTTGAGTATGGATGCCAACAATCCACGCATATTGTACGCAGCCTTTTGGGATCACCAGCGTCTACCTTGGCAAGTAGTCAGTGGGGGCGAGGGGAGTAGTATCTGGAAGTCCTCCGATGGCGGGGAGACTTGGCAAAAACTGAGCAAAGGTCTACCTGATGTCATCATGGGTAAGATTGGAGTCAGTGTTTCGCCCGCCAATTCGCAGCGTGTTTGGGCTATCATTGAGTCAGACAAAGGTGGCTTATATCGCTCCGACAATGGGGGCAAAGATTGGCAATTGATCAATCCTGATCGGGTGCTGAGAGCCCGTTCGTGGTATTATATGCATGTTTTTGCTGATCCTCAGAACGCCGAAATTGTCTATGTTCTCAATGCCCCAGTCCTCAAATCTATTGATGGTGGCAAGACATTTAAACCCGTGCCAACACCGCATGGCGATAATCACGATCTCTGGATCGATCCCTTGGACAACAAACGCATGATCAATGCCAATGACGGTGGAGGCAATGTCTCCTACAATGGCGGCCGCTCTTGGAGTCGGCAAAGCAATCAGCCTACGGCTCAGTTTTATCGCGTCAATGCAGACAATCGATTTCCTTATTATATCTACGGTGGCCAGCAAGACAACAGCACGGTGGCTATCCCCTCTCGCGTCAATGCGGGCGGTATTCGCAATGAGGATTTTCATAGCGTAGGGGGCTGTGAAAGCGCCTTTTGTGCCTTTGATCCCTACAATTCTCGCTATGTGTATGCGGGTTGCTATCAGGGTATCATTACCGAATATGATCAAAAACTAGAGATCGAAACAGATGTGATGGCCTATCCCTACCTAGGTTTGGGTACGACGCCTTCTGATGCGGAAGTCAAATATCGCTTCAATTGGAATGCACCCATTATCGTTTCACAGCACGATCCCAAGGTGATTTATCATGCCGGCAATGTGATTTTGCGTTCCGAGAATCGGGGCCGAAGCTGGGAAGCCATGAGTCCAGACTTGACGCGCAATATTCCCGAACATCTCCAAAAAGGCGGTGGTCCCATCACCAATGAAGGTGCGGGAGGCGAAGTATATCATACGCTTTCTTATATCGCCGAATCGCCTCTAGACGCCAAAGAAATATGGACGGGCGCAGACGATGGACTTGTACATATCAGCCGTGATGGCGGGGCAAGCTGGCAAAATATCACTCCTCCAGGGATTGGAGAAGGGCTGATCAATTGTATTGAGCTTTCGACTCATCAATCTGGCAAAGCTTATTTGGTTTTTAATCGCTACAAATTCAATGACTTCAGACCGCATATTTTGCTGACGACCGATTTTGGGGCGACATGGACCGAGATTGTCAAGGGGATTGGGCCGGAAGCTCATGTGAGAGTCGTACGTGCTGATCAAGTGCGTAGGGGGCTGCTCTACGCGGGTACGGAGACAGGGCTTTATTTGTCTTACGATGATGGAGCGCACTGGCAGTCTTTTCAAGGAAACTTACCGATAGTGCCGATCACCGATTTGAAGGTGCATCAAGGCGACCTGATCGCCGCTACTCAGGGGCGCGCCTTTTGGGTGTTAGATGATTTGGGACCCGTGCGTGATTTGGATGTCCGCTCCATCGCGGAACGCTCAGCCAGGATGTACGAAGTACGAGATGCTTTTATGTATGGCGGTCCAAGGCGTGATAGTTTGCCAGATCGTGGGGCAAACCCTGATTTTGGTGCCGTGATCTATTACCACCTCAATAAGGGAGACAGTATCTCTGGGCCGGCAGAAATACAGATATTGGACGATTCCGGTGAACTGATACGAGCGTTCAGCAGCGCTGAAAAATCCCCCGCCAAAAAACTCGAAGCAAAGGGCGGACTCAATAAATTGGTTTGGAACCTACGTATGCCCAGTGTAGATCCGATCAAAGGACTTGTAACCTTGGGGGGGACCGCTAGCTATCGTGTTTTGCCGGGAACTTATGAGGCGCGCTTATTGTATGGAGGGGATACCTTGAGTCAAAGCTTTGAGGTGTTAGATGATCCGCGTATGTCTACGTCTCAAGCAGCCTATGATACCAAAGCAGCACTAATGGCCCAACTTTATCAAAGTCAGGCAGAAGTATTTGCGGCCGTAAAAAATATGCGTCGGGTCAAAGCTCAAATTCAGGCACTTACGGCACGAATGGATGCCGAGATTGAGGCCCAAGATCAACTCAAGCAAGCAGGGGAGGGCTTAATTGCCACGATAGATAGTCTGGAAAAAACCATGGTTCAGGTCCAACAAAAGACCTTTCAAGATGTGATCAACTTTCCCAATCAGCTGGATGCCAAACTGGGACATATTTTAGGAACCATTGATGGGAGTTTGCCCCCATTGACGGAGGGCCAAGTGAGCCGAGCCCAAGACCTACTGGCCGAATGGCTCGCGAAAAAAGAATTTATCGAGACGCTAATGCAAGAAGATATCATGAATTTTGACCGTAGCGTTCGCGCAGCGGATATCCCCTTTATTGATGTGGGTAAAGAGGATTAGGCCTGTATCTTGGCGAGTTCTTGGGCATATTGAAGGAGGAGTGCAAGTAGGGCGTCGGGCTTGAATGGCTTGCTCAAATAGTCATTCATACCAGCGGCTAAACACTTTTCTCGATCTTCGGGCATGGCATTGGCCGTTAATGCAATGATGATTGGATGATGATGATTTTGACTGATCTCTCGGATTTGTCTCGAGGCCTCTAAACCATCCATCTGGGGCATCTGCATATCCATCAAGATGAGGTTGAAATCGCCCTCTTGGTAGGCCTGCACGGCTTCGCATCCATTATTCGCAATGGTGATAGAGCTGAAGCCCATTTTTTGCAATACTTTGCGGATAAGTTTTTGATTGACGGGATGATCTTCGGCAACCAGGACCCGCAAGGACTGCGTCAAAAATTGCAAATCATGAGTTTGCCTGAGGGGCTGTAGCGGCTGGTTTGGCGCTGCATGATGATGGTGCGGCGCGGCAAAGAGCTCGCGCAATTCACTTGCCTTTACGGGTACTGTTAAGCTCAAGACATCCTCTCCTGGCTTGTTTTTTTGTTTTTGATGGATTCCTTGTAAGGCCACCCACTGGCCAGAAATACCCAATTTTCGTCCTTCGGCTATCGCATCCGTAAAGATAATTTCGGCTGCTTCGATGTCTTGAGGCACTTCGGCCCAAGTACCAAATCTCAATACCTCCTGATGGAGGTCACTGAGGTATATATTAAGAGAATTGCTAATCAGCGGATCCTTACAGACGATCCAACAATGTCGAGACTTGGTGGGGAAGTTACGGCTTTCGCTCCTCGCGATAGATATCGGAATCTCAAAGAAGAAGCAGCTACCCTCATTGGGACTGCTGATGACATTGAGTTGGCCTCCCATGAGCTTGACGAGCTGTTTGGAGATGGTTAGTCCTAGCCCAGTGCCTCCAAATTCTCGAGTGGTAGAGACATCGGCTTGATTGAAGGATTCGAAGATGTGATTTTGCTTCTCTTCCGAAATACCGATGCCGGTATCGTCCACTTCAATGCGGAGTTTTAGTTTCCCTTGGGGAACGCTTGCAGATGTCAAAAATGCCTTGACCATCACCTCACCTTCTTGGGTGAATTTGAGCGCGTTGTTGACTAGATTGACGATCACCTGTCGCAGGCGAGTTTCATCTCCAGCGATTAGTTCGGGTACTGCTGG
The DNA here is from genome assembly GCA_038534415.1 of Bacteroidota bacterium. Lineage (GTDB taxonomy): Bacteria > Bacteroidota > Bacteroidia > J057 > J057 > JBCAWW01. The sequence continues at coordinate 9,108 of JBCAWW010000089.1, forward strand.
GTGGACATAGGTATAGAAAAGCAATGATTTTTGAGCTGCGACCCCAGAAAATAAATCTTGAATTGCCTCCAAAGCTTCCTCTAGGGAAAAAGCCCTTTGCTCTAATTCCATCTTGCCTGATTCAATCTTTGCTAGGTCCAGTATATCATTGATAATGTAGAGGAGATTGTCAGCACTATTGGTGATGGTTGAGAGAAAGTTATACTGTTCCTTATCTAAATCAGTGTGTTGAAGCAATTCTGCCATACCGATGATTCCGTTCATGGGAGTGCGGATTTCATGACTCATATTGGCCAAAAAGGCGCTCTTAGCTTGATTGGCTTGCTCTGCAGAAGCTCTGGCTTTTTGCTCGTTAAAGATGGCCTGCTCCAAAGCATGGGTCCTCTGATTTACGAGATCTCGGAGTTTTTTTCGTTGGGTAAGGAGCTTTTCAGTGTAAAAATTGAGAATTGCATAGAAAGCTAAACCTATTATAAGAATCATAAGTAAGCCTCCTCCGAGTGTCATATACCACATTGGCTTTATTGAGATCGGCAATTGTAGGGGCTCGCTCCATTGGTAAGGTCCTTTATTGCGGGCTCGGATTTCAATCAAATTTTGCCCAATTGGCAAATTGGGAAGCAAGAGTTCAGGATTCTCCAAATCCTTCCAGTTTGAAGGCCCGGCAGTATTGTCTCTAAATTGATATCTCAACCCTTTAGCCGGGTAGAGTGGAGACCTAAATTTAAGGGCTATAATATCACCAATTTGTGCGCTTGAATCCGGAGATAGGATTTCTCCATTGACCCGAAAGGAGAGTAGTTCCGGTTTCGGACTTGGCATTTGCGCATAGGGATCACGAAAAATTGCTAAACCTTTGGAGGTCCCAATCCATAATCGATCCTTCGAATCAAAATATAATGTCTTATACCCAATGAGATTGGCTGGCAATCCATTGGATACATCATAAGATTGCATCCTCCCGTTTTTATAGCGTATCAAACCAGCGTGGTTGCCAATCCAGATATATCCTTCTTTGTCTTGCTCCATGGCATAGACTTCCATATCTGTATAGCGGCCTAGATTTACCCTGAAAGCAGTATCAGGCGTCCAGCAGATGAGCCCACTTTTGCTTACGATATAGACGGTATCTTCGCCAACACAGGTAATGTCTAATACCTCTTTAAAAGGTATGTTGAGCTTTAGAGGGTGGCTGACATTTATGAAAGTATCATTTTCTGACTCATATCTGTATAAATAGGCTGAATCTACCGCCCCAGCATAATATATTTTGCCTGCCTCTGTCAGTTGGAGGGCACTGACTCCCGCTGCTTCGGTATAGGTGGTGACGCTTCTATCCATCTTGATCAAACGAGGATAGCTTTCACTGACTTGATGAAACCACATGCCTTTCTTGCTAAAGGCGGCGGTCGGAATATAGGAGCTATCGGTCCTCACCAAGTCTTGAACTACGGTACGTCCATCTGCGGTTTTTCGGATCCATTTTCCTCGGGAGTTAAAGCCCCAAACTTCGCCAAAATGAGCTGAAATGGGGCCACAATAGCCGTTTTTTTCCTCGTAGAGGATTTCTGGTTTAAAGGTGCCTGCCTCCTCATTTACTTTTACAAAGTAGTTGAAGTCGCTATAGTAGATGTTACCTTTTTCGTCCTCAGATATCCAGTGGATAAAATGCGGACTTGTTTCATAAAACAAATGTTCGATAGGCGGTTCTTCAATCTGACCTAAGGCCGAATATGAACCCAGCCAAAGCGTTCCCGAAGGGGTCAGACTGATATTGATGACCGATAAACTCTTGGTTTCGTCCACAAATTTAAAAGCACCTATTTCTGTCCCTTCTATTTGGGTATAAGCTATGCCGCCATCGGTATGCGACGCCCAAAGTCTTTGCTTTTTATCTAATACTAAATCTTTACAGGCAAACTCAGGCGCTAAGTTTTGGACCGCTGATACGCCACTTTTTGCTGCATATTTAAACCTAAAAAGCCCATGATGAGAGGCGGCAAAAAGAATGGAATCATTTAAGGATATGACGGAGGAGATTCGTGGAAATAGAGGAGTATTGGATAAGGATACAAATTGGTTTTG
>JBCAWW010000090.1:0-11184 GCA_038534415.1 Bacteroidota bacterium
TTATCCCATCATGGCGAACTTTGTCGAGATAGCTATTCGCAAAATCATTTTCAAACCCGTTGTCATAGACCGTAAATACAGTCTTAGTTTTCTTAAACATCGGGTCCTCTTTGTAATGCGTACGCAAATATAAGGGAATAAATGAAGTCATCCAGTCATGACAGTGAATAATGTCTGGTGGCCATCCTAGTTTCTTTACCGTCTCAATCACGCCCTTGCAAAAGAAAATGGAGCGTTCATCATTATCGGGATGGAAATTATTGGAGTTGTCTGTCAAGACAGATTTGCGCTGAAAATAGTCCTCGTTGTCGAGGAAGTACACCTGCAGTTTTGCATTTGGAATAGACGCTACCTTGATGGTAAGCGGCTTTTCCTCTCCTGCTACTCGGATGTTGATCCCTGAAAGCCTCACTACTTCGTGAAGACGATTCCTACGCTCATTGATTACGCCAAATTTGGGCATAAAAATTCTGATCTCGTGGCCCTTCTCTTGCAAGCGCTGCGGAAGGAGACGGATCAGATCTGCGGCGGAACTCATTTTCAGGAATGGAGCAATCTCCGAAGTAACAAAGAGAATGCGCAGTTTTTTCTCCATATTATTTTGGGGTTTATCATTGTGGCACCAAACTCATCATTCAGTGCCCATAAAATTCTTTCACAAAAATACGTAAAATAATTTGTTTTAACAATTTGCATTTATTTATATTCACCGTTTGGAATACCCTGCTTCCACTATTCCCTACTTATGCAGATCCTTCCAAATATTTCTTCCTTCCGTACTATTCGACAGGCAATTGACCCCAATCTGACGATTGGACTCGTCCCCACTATGGGTGCACTACATCAAGGCCACGCCTCACTCGTGCAGCAATCTGTCGCCCAAAATGACATCACCATCGTCAGTATTTTCGTCAACCCCACTCAGTTTGGGCCCAACGAAGATCTGGGCAACTACCCGCGTGATCTTGAAGGAGATGCAGCCTTACTCAAATCCATAGGAGTAGACTATATCTTCGCGCCCAATGCAGATGAGATCTACCCCGAGCAGCCCGCGCAGTTTTATTTCAACATTTTAGACCTCGCTCAGAAGTTGTGTGGTACGGCGCGTCCAGGCCATATGAATGGAGTCGTACAAGTGGTTTCGATCCTTTTCAATATCGTTCAACCCCATGCGGCTTATTTTGGCCTCAAAGACTATCAGCAGTGCCTCATCATCCAGCAACTCGTCAAAGAGTTACACTTTCCGGTTCAGGTTGTGCCTTGCCCCATCGTGCGAGAAGCGGATGGGCTCGCGATGAGTTCCCGTAATATGTACCTCTCCACCGAGGAACGCCAGCAAGCTTTGTTTTTGAGCAAAACCCTCAATGCGATTCGAGATCGTTTATCAGACTTTCCTGATGTGCCTGCCGTCAGAGCCTTCGTTGCCGAAAGCCTCAAAGACTACCCTTTAGCAAAACTCGATTATTTCGAAATCTTCGACGGCCGTACGCTCAAAGAAATTCCCTCTCTCGATCCCGTGCATCAACCCCATGCCTTTATCGCTGCCTTTCTCGGGAAAGCTCGTCTAATCGATAATCTGTATCTGGCTTGATTGTTTACTGCCGCTGCGCGGAACGCTTCCCTCCATCATTTCGACAGCGTCCAGAAATCGGGACGACCAGAATTCTCCTTGACCTCAATCATTATGATCAGGCAGGAGGAGTCCGATTAAACTAGAGACTCGCTTCAATGCTGCGAAGTGATACAATCAATGGATAGTAGGTGTGCCTGTCTGCACCCCATCATAAGCGTTCTGCGAAGCAGTAAATAATATCTAAGTCCTAATCCTAACGCTGCTCCCCCCAGGAAGCTGCTCTCATCCCAAAGGAGCCTGCTCAAGCTTCTCCAACAAGACTACTTCGCCTGTCTTGCCATCCATCTCGACCCAATCTCCGGTTTCAAACTGCCAATCTCGCGGCATCTGCGTGATAGCCGGCTTTTGAGACTCTCGCAATATGATCGAAGCGTGAGACAATAGACCCCCTACATAAGAAAGCACCCCATCCACTTGTACGAAGTAAGGAATCCAACCCGGATCAAGAGACTCCGTCAATAGTATGCTCCGCTCAAAATCAGGTTTCTCAATGCTGCCTTGACTCGCCTGACTCACTTTCCAAATCTGACCACGAACCTTGCCTGGATAGATACCTAAGCCTTCTTGCACATTTTCCCCACTTTTGATATGCGTCAAACTACTGATCGGCAGTCTGCGCCCAACCCGATTGTGCAAAAAACTATCAAGGTCCCAACCTGATTGTGCTTCATAGGTGGAGATCGTGGGATTGGCGCCTTTTAGCAAAGACTGCCAATCTTCGGGATAGTACTGGCCAAAATCTGCAGCCTCAGGGCTATGCGCCAATAGCTCTTTGCGGAGGAGAAAAAAGAACCGCATGCTCTCATGTCGCAGCCATTCTCGTGTATGGATCAAACTGATGATGGGAGCAAAGAAAAAAGCATACCAAGGCGATTTGTGATTACCGCTTCGCGGAACGCTTCCCGCTTTCGCATGGGCAGGGGGAGAGGAGAGTTCCGCGAAGCGGGCTTGCCCTAAATCGGACTCATAAAATCCACGATGACCATACTGATCGACAAACTCAGCCCAGCTCATTTGCCCTCCCTGATACGCTTGAAAAGCATAGAGATATTCGGTGCTAGCCGAACGCGCCATGAGCTTAGACAATACGCCTAATTTGTCCAGGACTTTTACGGGGCCAGACATCGCTGCTGTCAAGGCCTGCATATGCGAAACCAGGTCTATATAAACCTTGCGCATATCTTGGTATGTTTCCTTAAATGCTAAGTCTGCCTGTAGCTCCCATATATTTTGACGGGCGGCGAGATTTTGCTCAAGTTGTTGGCCGGTATTTTTGACCCATTTTTTGGTGCGGCCCACTATACCGATCTGATCCCCAAGCAAACGAAAAAAGACCCCAATTTTGCTTAAGCTTTGCCAGGGTCTGAGGCCGATCCGATAAGGATCATCTGCTCCGACTGATTCGCATACTAGCGCGCTCGGCAATCCCCAACTCGTCATTACATCGAGTAGAGCCGAAAGATTGATCCAAGGCATCCCACTCGCCAGCTCAATAAAATCTCGCTCCGAAAGACTCGGATCCATACGTTGGTAATAGGCAAATAAGTCTTGGCTGCAATCCCTAATCAAACCCGTCATAAAACGCGAAGGATGAGGCGGCAAAATTTCTTTATGGTTGGCAGAAGTGAGGACTTCCTCTGCATCATCTGCTGTGGTGATGGGACGCGACTGTAGGATATAAAGTTTGCCATCGCAGTCCACACAAAATTCTATATCTAATCCATAAGGCGCTTCTTGTTCATAATGAGCGAGTAGCTTTTGGGTGTGGACAGAAAGCCGCATGAGGGCAGGATGGAGCATTTTAGCAGCGACTTTGTCTTGGATGATCTGCCAGCTTGGAAACCATTTTTGCCAAAAAAGGTCCCGCTTCGCAAATCGCGGTAAGAGCATACTTTCCGGTTGTAGCTTGCCACTGACGAGATTTTCCCCTGCACCTGGGACATACTCCAACTTCCAAACGGCCTTTCGATAGGCAAAAAGCACTCCGCTATATTGTGCCGCTATCATCTCCTGTACGATCACCTTTTGGCCTTCAGGCTTTGGGTAAGAGGCAAAGACTTTGACTACCGCTTCGCGGAACGCTTCTACTTCCACATCTAATTCGGTATGGAAATGTCCAGCGTAGGATTTTTCGATTCCATCTTCGTCTTCAAAGCTAGAGCGTACTGCTAAAGGAGCTTTGATCTTGGTGGAGAGGGAAGCGTTCTGGGACAGAAAATCTGCATGCGCGATCGACTCAAAAGGCGGAGTCGGTAAGCCTAATTGGGCCAAGGTCTCTAGTTGGGATAATTTGCTCATGCTAAGGTTTCTGATTGGGTCCAGCGCAAAAAATGAGCGGTAAATTCATCTACCTGCTCCAGCATCGGAAAATGATCCCATTTGGGGACAATCTCAAATTGCGATTGAGGAAAATCCTTACGCCAATGTTCCACAAAACCGACATTGATGACGCGCTCTTCCTCCCCCCACACAAAATGAAAAGGCTTTTGGCTGACCTTGGCACGAATCCCTTCATACCAAGCAGTTGTGATGATATCAAAGAAGACCCCAAAAGCATCGCATAGGGTGTAGTCTCTAAAAAACTGCTCTCGGAGATAGGCGGGAATTTCTTGGGGAGATTGAAATAGGCGTTTTTCCCAAAGGGGTCTGAGCATCTTACGAGTCAGCAGCCATTTGCCTAGCTCACGCATGATGGGTGGTTTCATCAAGGCTGGAAACTTTCGCAGCTTGAGTGTAGCGCCGATGGGAGCATGCAAGATCGTATGCGAAACAGCTAAGCGTTCCCCGGAGGGAAAGCAAAAATCTCTGGCCGCCAACTCTAGCAATATGGAACCGCCGATCCCATGCCCATAAAGTACCCAAGGCTCGTCGATTTTATCCTTGACCGCAGCCTCTAGTTCGGCCATAAACAGACTCCAATGGTCCGCCTTTTTGGGGATCGGTCTGCCGTCAAAACCGCTCAAACGGGGAATCCTTAAATCTAATTCTGGATGCTGAGCGATTAGCTGTTTGAGCATCGGTACAAAGCGAGTGCGAGAGCCTCCATTGCCATGCAAGATCAATACGTTGGGCATAAGCGTCGATAGTGAAATAGCTTAACTCCGCTTGGCCCACATTGTTAAGTAGAGAGGCCCCAGCAAACAGTAATCAGTACAGACAAAGTGGCGCTGAAGACTGAGAAAAGCCGATGATTAGTCGTCTATATACTTAATACTTTTGTCTTACTACTTAATATGTGTCTGCTAACCAAGCTTGCATTTCGGCTTGGGCCTTTGTGTTTAGATAGGGATAGATCATGCTGAGATTGGTTTTGGCAAAGTGCTTGACTGGGTCTTGGCCTTCGGGGACACCCACTACCTCTGCACTTGAAAGCCAAAAGTCAGAGAGAATTTCCATCCGATCATGCAGCTGTCGGTACTCTTCAGGATAAGCCGCCGCTCGCATAATGCCCTCGGCGACAAAATGCTGCACGATGCCTTGAAATTGTTGCCTGCGCATCACCTGCAATTGCTTGAAATGCTCACCGATCTCAGGATAGAAACGCATCAGATTGACAAAGTCAAGCATGAAAAAGCGGTAAGCAAAAAGCTGCTGATAGGAGTTTAGAGCGCTTTGAAATAAAAAGCTAAGCTGAGTGTGCGCCCCTGATTGCAAATCGAGAATCAAACGATCAAAACTCTCCACAAGCTCAAAATAGAGCTTTTTGACGAGCTCGGCCTTGGTCTTGAAGTGATACCGTAGGTTGCCATCACTCATCTCCATGGATTTGGCGAGTTGGCGCAAACTGACGTTTTCCAGACCATGTTGATTGAACAACAGCCGTGCTTGTGAGAGGATTTTGTCGCGGGTCTTCATGATTTAGAAACAATTTTAGCGCACGTGCGCTAAAATGTAGAATATTTTTTTTACTTTGCCCAAAATAAGCAATGATATGGATGCAAAATACATCATTATCGGCGGCGGCATCGGTGGATTGTGTACTGCGATCGCCTTGCAACGCAAAGGTCTAGAAGTGAAGGTATATGAGAGAGTACCCAAGTTGAGGGGCTTGGGAGCAGGTTTAGTACTGGCTCCCAACGCGATGAAGGCCTTATATGAGATGGGGATAGCCAAAGAGATTATTGCGGTAGCTAGGGCGATGAAGATCATGGGCATTCGCAGTCGCAAAGGGACATGGCTCAGCAAAAATGATATGCAATACTTTGCCAATAAACGCGGCTATGGCAACTACACCGTCCACCGAGGTGAATTGCATGAGAAACTGTTGAGCTTGCTAAAGCCGGGCAGCCTTGTAGAAGGCAAAGAGTGTATCGGCATCGAGCAAACGGATCAGCAGCTTGAAGTACAATTTGCGGATGGGAGCACCGCAATAGGAGCATTTGTGATCGGCGCAGATGGAATTCATAGTCCGGTGCGGAAGGCAATCGCGCCGGAGAGTAAAATTCGGTATGCGGGTTATACCTGCTGGCGAGGGATCGCCCAAAATTTGCCTTTGGAGCATTTTTCTGAGACTTGGGGAGAGCGTGGGCGCTTTGGGATCGTGCCTTTGACGGAGGATAGAGTCTACTTTTTTGCAACAAAAAACGCTCCTCAAAATGATGCTCAAATGGCACAATGGACCGCTGATGATTTGGCCACCAATTTTGAAGGCTACCATGAACCAATCGCAGCGGTATTGGCGGCGGCTAGGGATTTTCCACTACTGTGGAACGATATTATCGACCTCGAGCCGCTGGAAAAATATGCCTATGATCGTATCGTCTTGACAGGCGATGCGGCACATGCGACAACGCCCAATATGGGCCAGGGGGCTTGTATGGCCATTGTAGACGCCGCGGCTCTGGCAAATTGCATCAGTAAAAACGCTGATCCGCAAATTGCGTTTCAGCGTTTTGAAGACTTGCGACTGGCCCGTACTCACTCGATTGTCAATAACTCTTGGCGTTTTGGTCGCATGGCTCAATTGGAAAATCCTTGGCTCAGTAGGTTGCGAAATTTTGCCCTCAGCGCGACGCCACAAAAACTAGGCGAGCGGCAAGTTGAGTCTCTTTACGAGGTAGATTTGGGCTGAGCAAACTTGAAAGCTGAGACCCCCTCGTTCTGCGAAGCAGCCCTAAAAACGATAACCCAAATGCACCGTCGGAAATACTTGTTGCTTAGGAAAGCTATAAGATTGGCCTCCCAACTCGACCGCATCCTCACGCGCTAGGTATGACAAGCCTACCCAAGGAGTAAGGTAAAATCCGCTCAATATGTCGCGATTCGGAAAAAGGTCGAACTTATAACCGATCCGGACTCCAATATTCGGGATGCTTTCTTTCAAAATTTCGTCTTCTAGTTCGTATTGATAAAAAAGATTGTCCAAAGTGACACCCGCAAAAAAGCCGGCCTCACTCCCTCGCTTACTGAAAAAATAGTCCCATTTACCAGAGATGGTGTTAAAGGATTCTTTGACCTCTGGAAAAGATTGAAATCCCTCTGGAAGGGGTAAAAAAGCATAACCGATTTGTACGCGTTGTTTGCCCCAAGCTGCCGCCGCGTGAATCGAACCACCGCCTAAGGCCCAAGCCAAGGGATCTGTCTCTACTTCTAGGTGAAGCTGAGCGCTTGCAAATAGGGGGAAAATGCAAATGATGGCGAGAAACTTTTTCATGATAAGTTGATTTTGATTATGATTGATGATCCAAAGTTGCTGCCAAGGCCGTAAAACTAGATAGGCAGGAAGTGACAGCGGATGATCACTTGGCGCCATTTGCTATTTCAGAATCGATTTTATGGCTTTTAACGGGAGATTTGTGGACAATATGCTCCACTTCGCAGCGCAAAGAGGGGCCGATGTTGCGTCTCTTTATGAGCACTTAGACATGAGTGCGGAGGAGCTAAGGGCAGAGCACACCAAGTTGGACAATGAGACTTTCAACCTGCTTATGCGCAAGACGATGGCCATGACAGGTGATCGCGATTTTGGCTTACATGCAGGGGAGTACCTCAATCTTTCTGCGGCGGGCATTGTGTTACAGATTATGCAGGCCAGCGCCAATATTGAGGAAGCCCTCTCTTTTGTCTGTTCCTTGGCCAATTTAGGTTGTTCTTCCTCACCCATGCACATGGAGCTAGCGGGCGATGAGCTGGCTTTGGTCCTGCAACCAGATGCTTTGTGGTGGAAGCAAGCCCCCGACATCGTCACCCAAGTGATGGATGGGATCTTTGCCTTTACGATGCGAGAGATTTCGACCCTTATTTGGCATCGGTATCGCCCATTGAGAGTTGAGTATAGCTTTGCCCAGGAGCGGACGGCAAGCGAGCGAGAACGAGTTTTTGGTGCCCCTATATCATTTAGCGCCTCGCGCAACGCTATGGTCTTGCCCAAGGCTGTTTTGGATCAGCCTATACTCAGTAGTGATTTTGATTTATTGGCTTTGTTGGTGGGGCATGCGGAGAAAAAACTCCACGAGATGCAAAGTGAGGTGAGTTATGCCTCAGTAGTCCATCGGACGATTCTAAACCTCGTAAAACCGCAATTCCCGACCATAGAGGAGGTTGCTGCCAATCTCAACCAGAGTGTTCGCACATTGCAAAGAAAGCTAAAAGAAGAGCATACGACCTTCAAAGCTGTGTTAGAAGACATCAAATTGGAACTTTCAAAAGTATATCTGAAGCGACCTCAGCTAAGTGTGGCCGAAATCTCAGAACTCTTGCAATACGCCGAGCCGAGTGGGTTTATACGGTCTTTCAAGAGGTGGACGGGTCAGACGCCTCAGCAGTTTCGGGCTACCGGCTGAGTCGCCGAACGCTTATTCCCAGCTATGGCGGTGGCGAATCAATACCTTCATGAGCGCATTGGCGCCGAGGATGAGGAGAGTGGCAATGCCGATCTTGAGTCTTACTGCTGGTAGGAGCGGATAGATACGTTCAAATATACCATCGAAGCCTACAAAAAAGCCCAGCCAAATAAAGCCTATAGTGAGGATGATGGCTTGGCCCGTGAGTTGGGCAAACATGATATTGTACCATTTGCGGCCCCAAGCGCCTTCTGCCATTTTGCCGACTATCCAAGCTGCAATCACAAAGCTAAAGAGAAAACCACCGGTTGGGCCAAACAAAATCTCTACTCCAGAGCGTCCCTGAGCAAATACCGGTAATCCTATAGCCCCTGCAAATAGATATAAACCCGTGGCAATTGCGCCGCAATTGGCTCCCAAGATCATGGCCAAGGTCAAGATGATGAGTGTTTGGCAGGTTACAGGGAGTGAAGCTCCAATAGGTATTTCAATAGGAGCAATGAGACAAATCAGCAGACTTGCCAGTACAATTTTAAGCGGGTAATCCCAAAACCGGTCAGTAGTAATGGGCGGTAAGTGGTCGATTAACATTCCTAATTCCCTAAGTTCTCCATCTACAACGCATAAACCAGCTCAGAAGATGGCTGCGAAGATAAGAAAGTGCACAACAGTATAAAACTGTTATGCACTTGCAGAATGACTTAATACACCTAAACTCAGCTTTCAAGCGCGGCTTGAAGGATTCCTATCGCAATAAGGAATCACTGAGAGAGGATTTTATCGCTTTTCCAATTCGGAAATGAGCCAATTTAATTGCACGCGGGCGTCGCTAGTCATGCCTTTGTAAGACAAGAAGCGGATATCCGCATTGCTCTTTTGTCCTACCATGCCGGGGCTAATCGCGCCGCCAATCAGTAGTACGTCGATATCTCTTTGCGGGAGATAAATCTTTAGATCTGCTTGATACTCCATCGCCTTGCGACGATCTGCTAGGTCGAGGCGATGGTCTGGAGCCTTGAGCTCGATCAAAACAAAGCGTGTGTTGAAATCTTGGAGGAGTAACAAATTCGGTGCATGGGCCGCGTGTCCATTGGTAAATTTGCGGCTTACATACATATCGATCACCTGCTGCAATTCCTGATTGGTAGAAACCATGGCGTATTGATTGCCCAATACCCAAAGGTTACTAGCCAAGGCTTTATGGATTTGTACCAGAGTCGTTTCTGGATTGAAAATCAATTGCTCCAGATTATTGAGGATGGCGAGACGGTGAGTAGATTGCTGACCGATCATGGCCAAATCCAGCATCCCAAATTGGGAGAAGGCATCTGCCAACTCATCGACTTCTCTTGCCTGAGAAGCCTCCATATTTTGCATGACCATCCAGTAGTCATTCTTTTCAAATGACTCGAGTAGCAAAGAAATAACAGCCATGACGCGTACCTCGCTCTCGCCATAAAACTTGCGCAATACTTTGTCCAATACTTTGCGGGCAAAGTCGCGACGGTGAGGAGGTAGACGGTCTAAGCCAGTATCTATATTTTTTTTGAGGCGGGCTTTCGAAAGATCGATATCGCTGGTATAGACTTTTAATAGCGATTTTTCGAGCCTAGGGTAAATCTTTTTCTGGATCTCCGCGAGCACTTTAGAGTTTTCAATGACAGAACCCCAATCGGCGGTTACATCATCTTCAAGCGCATCGGCAGCGACTTCACCATAAAGTCTCTTGAGCAGTTTGTGCGGGATCTCTTCGTTGTTTTGGAGCCCAAAGTATTTAGGTTGCCCGACTACCTTGCCGCCTACTCGAATCGCCATACCCGATTGTTTCAAAGGCCGCTTGCCGTCAGAGATTGTGTATCTGACTTGCGCTTTTTGCCCGTCTGAAAGCTTGGTCTCAAATTCAAACTGCTCACCTGGTATATCCTCAATGTCAACTAATTCGTCATTGACATAGATTTGAAAATCTTCTTGGCGACCGTATTCTAGCACCAGCAACCGCTTGAGTTTGTCTGCACTCGGAAAGGTGAAGTTTTGATTGATGCCGTTAAGGATGATTTCCGTCCCGGAACGATCAGTCTCCGCTTCAAAGGTCTCAAGAGGTAGGTTGACCAGCTCTAAATCATTTTTAGCCCGGATCAATTCATCACGCCAAATTTTGAGGTGAGTGCCTTTGCCACGAGTATGAGTACGAATCTCCATAAGCGAGGCAACCATCAGGCCGGCAAATTTGCCGATACCTTTACGGCCTTTGACAAGGCGGTTTTTGAGGCGAGTGCGATCTCCTTTGCGAGATACGCGACTACTAGCAATGTTGAGATATTCATTGCGTAGTTCTTGCTCAGTCATCCCAGTACCATTGTCTCTAATGGAAATGGGCTGATTGGTAAGCGGCTTGGGTAAGCTCACCCAAACCTGCTCCGCGTCAGCATCAAAAGCGTTATCGATTAACTCTTTGATTGCGAGTTCCGTGGAACGGTAATTCTCCCCCAAAAGAGCAGCAAGGCGGGGATCTACTTTAAAGTTTGCACTAGCAGACATCTACAAATCCTTCTTTATTAAGTCATTCTGATTCGGGCGAAGACCCGAGTTAACAAAAGTAGGATTTAGCCTCCAAGAGGTGTCCACGATACGATTTTCTTATCCACAAGCTGCTTTGTGGATATGTGGATAAAGCTTTATTAAACAAAAAAAGCCGCTAAGCTTCCTGCTTAGCGGCTATAGATATGTAAAGTTCTAAATCTTAGGTCTTGATCAAAGGAGCAACATCCT
>JBCAWW010000091.1:0-11171 GCA_038534415.1 Bacteroidota bacterium
TGCAAAATCGCCTATCCAATTACGTACAGTGCCAAGCAATATCGGATTGATGGGGACATTGCGAATACTATCTCGCAGCAAGCCTAGCATCTCCCTTCTCACCCCTTGGTCATTAATAAACAAAGGATCGTTGAGCATTTGCTCGATATAAGTATCTAAGCCTGCGGCTTGAATGTGCTGTTCATAATAATGAAAGGGGATGGCAAAGGATTGTTCCGGTACCGGAACGCTCAGCCCTTCCTCATTGATTTTGAGTAACTCTGCAAAATTTGCGGCTTTCCCCCCGATACGATCCACCCAAGTATGATTGGCCTCATTGAGATTGACCAAACCGCTCAAATGGGTGTTTTTGTCCAAGACGGTATTTGTTTGAGGTTCTTTCTGGGCCCAGAACGCTTCTGCTTCGGCGAGACTCGCTTTACGAATGATAAAAGAATCGGATTGGACATTGAGGTAGACCAACTCCCCTAGGAGATTTTCCAGTTGTGGACTTTCCCAAGCATCCCGTAGGGCCATATTAGGCGTTCCACGACTGTGGCTCAGCACATTGATATGGCTCAAAGGCGTTTGAAACTCAGTAGTGATGATACCCGCGACCACAGAAACTTCATTCGGAATCCCGTCGAGTAACACGATATCGCGCCGGCCTAGATAGGTGCTTTCAAGTTCCGCAATGGCGACCTTATTGAGGTAGCCATAGTTCTGCTCCACATTAAGGGCTTGATAATTTTGGCCTTGATAAAGTTCCTCCGAGCTAATTTGGGGTACGCCCAGACAATCATCCCAATCAGCCTTATTAGAAAAGAAAACCAGTTTGTCGCCAAAGAAAGAAGTCTCGATCAATTTGTCATAGAGGATCTTGAGATTTTCACAGCTCATCTCATTGATCGCTACCAATTGCAGGACATATTTATCGATCTTCTCAAAATAATTTAGATTGGCGGGATAGAGATAGCGGTTGGGATTGTCGCGATATTGGGTCTGGTTAAAGATCGCGTTGCCTTGCCGAAACCCTAGGTGAACGGCCGCAAATTGGGAGTGATATTGATAAGCCTTGGTATTCATGTAGTACATGAGACCATCATCACTATTGTAAATTACTTTTACTGCTGTGACTCCTCCCAGATTGCTTCGAGAGGGGGAGCTACTGAGAATGTTGTATGCTAGCGGGTCGATCAATTCATTGAGGAAATGCAGATTGTCGTAATCACCTTTGAGCATCTGCACCCTGATCACTGTGTCTTGGGGATACAGCAAGATCTCTCTAGGGAAATAGCCCTCTGCTTGGATGCGCAGCGTATCTAGCGGTAGTTTTTGCTGACTTTTTTGATAGCGCAGCTGGCGTCCCTTGGGCTCTGCAATAAAGCTTTGGATACCATCCGAATAGACCTTAAAGGCATGCTTTTCGCCTCTGACCGAAATCTGTAAAATATAGAGCCCTAATGTGAGGTTTGGGAGTAAGTATTGCCCCGCATCGCTTTGATCAAGGAGAACGCTGCGGCCATCAATGGTGCTGATTCGAAAATCAAGCATGGCGGCATCTTCCCAGAGCACAGCATTGTGAAAAAAGCGGAAGCCCAGTTCATTGGTCGGCTGAGGGTTTGCCTGGTCCAATTGGATCAAAAAATCACCCGAAGCATTGCCTTGTGTTGTGATCCCTTGCCCCACTAAACTGATGCTGGCATGAGGGATTTTTTGCCCGTCTAGCAGATCATTTACTGAACCACTCATAAAAATCTGAGCGCTGAGGCTTAGCGGGAGACTCGATAGCCCGATAATGAGATAGGTGAAAAGGCGATTCAAAGGCATAGGCGATTTAGCATGGATTCCTTTATATGACGTATAAAATCATTGTGTTGCTGCTTCTACATTTGCTCACAAAATAAAGGCTCAAATGGTAATTTGAGTCGATTTGAGCCGCTGAATCGACTTTCTTGCTTCAAAATCTCAAAATTATGCTTAAATCACTCAAAATTGCTATTCATTCATTGCTCCCACTTTTAGGGCTTAGCTTCTTAGCTTTGAGCCTAATGGCAATGGGCCAAATCAAGTCCAATCTTACCATTCCCGCCAAGCAAGCGTTTGAATTAGGCGGCAAGAGCAACCGAGGCTACAAAGTCAAAGCGGAGAACCGTGGTGTCCAAGTGGTTCAGGTTTATACCTTGACTGCTGAGGAAGAGCGTGTCTTTCAAGGCGAAGTGAAGCCAGGAGAGACGAAGGTCTTTAAGATCCCAGCCAAAACCAGTACTATTTTAGTCAACCAATCGATCATACCCGCAAAGATTTACGCCACGATTACCGGAGACACGGATCTCGGTATGGGCTATTTCAAGGTCAAAGACTGGGACGATCAGGAGTAGCACCGCTGCGCGGAACGCTTCTCTCTAAGCTTCTTTTTGGTTCAATTCAGCCCGTATTTTTGCATGTTTCTGAGGGCTTAGTTGATAAGTCCACATACTGCCCAGTGCGATCAGCAAAAAGAAGGCCGGCAGCAAAGTCATCAAAGCTCGGATACCTAAAAGGGTCTCCGGGCTTTGGTTTGCTAAAGCGACATAACCGACCCAACTCAAACCCAGTCCGATCAGGCTGCTGCCGATGGCCATCCCGATCTTTAAAAAGACACCATAAACGCCAAAGGTCATGCCTTCGGCTCGGACCCCACTTTTCCATTCTCCATATTCGATAGTGTCGGCTGGCATAGCCCAACTCGCAAAAGCTGCGGCTCCATTGCCAATCCCGTGCAATCCCAAAAGGACTAAGAGCAGATTGGCTTGCTCTGCTCCTAAGCTAAATAGTCCAATATAAGCCACTATGGACACGCAAAGCCCGATGATGAGGGCGGTCTTTTTACTCGTCTGCGTAGACAGCCAAGTCCAAAAGGGGATAGCGATTGCTGTGGCACCCGAAAAGCACAATAGGCCTAGACCCATGATGGCAGTATCCCCAACATAATAGGTAAAGTAATATTGGACCATGCCCGAAAAACTCAAAGCCGAAGCAAAGCAGCTGGAAAATGTCAGCGTTACAATCCAAAATGGGCGATTGCCTTTGAGCATTTTAAAGGTTTCTGCTAAACTCGTTTGTTGTGCCTTGGCCGTGTGGGGGCGTTCTCGGACAGAGAAAAAAGCTACTAACAGGCAAAAAACTAGGATACCTGCATATATTCCCGCCATGCCTTGGTAGCCACTGATCCCTAATAATTCGGGGGTGACATATCCGGCGATGATGCCTCCAATCAAGGCAAAAGTCATCCTGAAACCTGTCAGTTTGCCTCGCTCATTATAGTCCTCTGTCATGACGGCGGTGAGGGCTGCATACGGAATATTGAAGGCGGTAAAGAAAATGCTGAAGAGCAAATACATCCCTAGGGCATAGACAAAAGTCCAATTCCCTTCTAGAGTGGGAGCACTAAACAAAGCGACAAAACACAAAGCGCCCGGTATGGCAGCATACAGCAAGAAGGGACGAAACGTTCCCCAACGGGATTGATGTCTTTGCGCCCAATACCCCATCAATGGGTCTGTAATACCGTCGAATGGACGCGCAATCAAAAAAATCAAACCTGCCAAAGCGGGGCTTAGCCCCATCACATCCGTGAAGTAGGGTAGCAAAAAAATAGCAATACTTTGAAAGACAAGGTTTTGTCCTAAGTCGCCAAAGCCATAACCTAGGTGAGTACGGAAAGGGAGTGTGTTATTTTTCAAGTAGCGTCCTTCTTAATTACTTAAATTTAAATAAAGCAGAGCTAGGGATTAAACTTTTTCTCGATTCGGGAATCTACCCACTACAAGCTTGGTCTAATACATATGCGCAAATTACTCCTACTTTCTGGCTTATGCCTGGGCTATCTCATGTCTATCGCTCAAGTCCCTTTTGTCTGCGACGGCGATTTCTTTTTGTCTTTGGGTACCAATGGCAATACCACAGGATTTTATCGAGTCCAAAGCAATCCCACCACAGGTTTACTGACCTTCAATGGTTTTTCTCCCGGCAATAATTCGGGGGCAACCGTCAATGCGATGGGCTACCGAGTGACGGATAATTTTATCTACGGTGTTGATCCTGATGGCAGTAGCTTGTACCGAATTGGCTCAGATGGCCAAGCCTTTAACGTTGCTAACCTCAACCTAAGTACTGCTTATCGTTATGTGGCGGGAGATGTGATGCCAGACGGTAGTGCCTTGATCGTGTTGGGAAGTGGCAACCTTGGCAATGGCAATGTGAGTAGTGTACTTTATACCATCGACTTAGTTACTGGCAACTATACCGCTGGGCTTACTTTTCTTAGCATGATTGGAGGAGGCGTTTCAGACGTCTTTATGGCTGACATTACGATCGACCCTTTGACAGGAGTGATATTTGGCTATGATGGCAATGACGAGCGCCTCATCAAGATTGATATTGCTAGCGGTATCATTGATGATCAAAGTTTTCCCGCCGGTCAGATCGCTGATATTTTTGGCGCCCTTTATTTTGATGCCTTCGGCGAACTCCATGGGTATGGACGCCCTAATAACGGTAATAGCCAAAACACCTTTTATGATATAGACAAGAATACTGGCACTATGACCGTAGTTGCAACAGGCCCCAGTGCTAACCAAAATGATGGCTGTTCTTGTCCCTTTACCATTGAAATGAATCACTGGGTAGCCCCTAATGCTGCCGAACCCTGCGATACCGTAATCTATTATGTCGAAATCGCCAATAATTCTGGAGGAGATAAGTCTGGTTTGGACTTAGAACTGCAACTGGAAACTGGCCTACTGATTGACCAAATTATTTTCAATCCATTTGTTGGGACCATCCAGAGTGGCACGGGTACCAATTTGCTCTCCATTCCTAACGTTACCATTCCGGTTGGGGTTGATACGATGTTGTTTACGGTGATCGTCGAACCGCAGGGAGGGGGCACTTTGACGAGTCAGGCAGTATTGCGAGGATTGCCGCCTGCCTTGGGGGATTCGGTACTTTCTGATGATCCATTTTCTGCTCCCAATCCAGATTCAGCCTCTATTACCATTACCCCTGTGGTGAACGATTTGCCCAATCAGACAGCTAGCTTTTGTACCGGAGAAAGTGTCGTGATCGAATCTAGTCTACTCAACAGCAATCTGCCTATCACCTCTTACCTCTGGAGCGATGGCTCTACCAATGGCACCTTGACCGTCACACAGCCAGGCATGTACTGGGTGATTACCACCGAATGTGCGACTTGGATCGACACCATCGTGGTGGACATATTGCCGCTGCCCAATGTCGTGGCGAGGCCAGATACGACTGTTTGCCTCGGCGAAAGCGTCACGCTAAGCGCGAGCGGAGCATCTACCTATTTGTGGGGCAATATCAATCTCAATCAAACGATAGGAGGGGGACTAAATCAGACAGTTTCGCCTTTAGATACCACGCTTTACCGAGTGCTAGGCACGGATCAAAATGGGTGTCAGGCGGCCGATACCTTTGCGGTCAATCCGAGACCTTTGCCAATCGTAAATCCTGGGCCAGCCCAAGAAATTTGTATTTATGAGACGGTCATGATTGGCGACCCCAATAATGTAGCGGGCACTTATGTTTGGAGTTCGGCGAGTTTACTGAGCGATCCCAATCTGTTACAACCCCTCTTTACCCCAAGTTCGGCTGGCTTAGTCAATCTCACTTTGACGCTAACTGATACCTTTGGCTGTGTCAATAGTGCCAATACCCAAGTGATCACCAATGATTTCCAATTGGCCCTAAGTGCTGAAGATATAGATTGCTTTGGCAATGACAATGGCAGTGCTTCTATGACAGTGATCGGAAGCGCACCTTATAGCTTCTTTTGGACCGATGATATGGGCGTTCCCCTAGGGAATGGCACCCAAAACCAATCGCCTATCGATATCGCCAACCTCGAACCCGGCCAGTATCAAGGGCTGGTCATAGACGCCAAAGGGTGTACGGATAGCCTCAATTTTCAAATCAATCAACCCGCAGCGCCGCTCGATATTAGCATCCTCAATACCCAAAATGTTGATTGCTTTGGCAATCTCAATGGGCAAATACAAACCCAAGCCAACGGAGGGACTATGCCCTATCAGTATTCAATTGATGGAGGTTTTAATTATCAAGCCAATGGTAGTTTTGGAGGCTTAGGAGCCACCATTTATACGATTCAAACGCAAGATGCCAATGGTTGTATGGCCAGCATTAGTGATACCATTGTATCTCCAACAGGCCTTTTTGGCAATCTCATCGCTAAGCGTAATATCGATTGCTTTGGCAATAATAATGGTCAGATCAGTCTAGCTGGATCTGGCGGTGCCGCACCCTATTCGCTTACCCTCGACGGTCAAAACTACGTCAACGGCCTCAATCTCAACAATCTCGGGCCCGGCATAGATACGGTTCTTTTGCTAGATCAAAATGGCTGCCAAGTACGCATCCCCTTTAGCATCGTAGAGCCTCCCGAACTAATGGGAGATTCTATTACTCAGCAAAACATCAATTGCTTTGGCAATACCACTGGCTTCTTGAGTGTACAGGCGGCTGGCGGGAGTGGTGATTGGTTGTATTCACTTGATGGGAGCAATTTTGGGCAAGATAGTTTCTTCACCCAATTAGCTGCTGGTAGCTATAATGTCATCATTCAAGATGATAGCCTTTGTCAAACGAGCGTAGCCTTCACGCTGACGGAGCCGCCTTTGTTGGAACTTCTCAATGCGCAGCAAAAAAATGTCGATTGTTTTGGCAACAATACCGGAGCAGTTTGGATATCACCGCAGGGCGGAACGCTTCCCTATCAACTCGCCATTGATACCATGCCGCTAGGGATAGACACTTTATTTGATGGTCTGATCGCTGGTAATTACCAAATTCGGGTAGTGGACGATTCTGCTTGTGAGAGCATTATTTCGGTTGATATTAGCCAAGCCGACTCGCTCGAATTACTCATTGCTGCCCAAGCCAATGTAGCCTGTAATGGTAATCCTACGGGCTTTGTCCACCTTGAGGCTTTGGGCGGTAGTCCACTTTACCTGTTCCAAATCGATGGCCAAAGCTTCCAGACCGATAGCTTTTTTACTCAACTTGCGGCGGGTACTTATGACTTCAGCGTGCAAGATGATAGTCTCTGCCAAACGACTATCAGTACGACTATCACCGAGCCTGAGCCGCTATTGCTGAGCTTGGCGGAACTCCAGCAGGTAGATTGCTTTGGCAATGCCAATGGCCAAATCCAAGCTCATGTGGAGGGAGGAGTTCCCCTTTATCAATTTCAGTTAGATGGAGGGGCTTTACAAGGCGATAGCAGTTTTATGAACCTATCACCCGGGACATACTTATTGCAAGTGGTAGATGATAGTAGCTGTGTACAAACTTTGAGCTTTGATATCACCGAACCGAGTCTACTCGAGTTATCCTTGAGTGCTACTGATATCAGTTGTTTTGGCTTTGATGACGGGCAAATATTTTCGCAGCTTTCTGGCGGTACAGCTGGCTATCAATATGTTTGGTCTACCGTCCCGGAACGCTTCACTCCCGATCTAGATAGTTTGGCCGGAGGACAATATCAGTTGATCGTAGAGGATATAAACGGCTGCCTCGACTCTGCTTTTGCAATGATCAATGAGCCTGACAGTTTGACCTTAGCAGTAGTGTCAAATTCAATTTCTGAAGCCTTTTGTGATTGGCCCAATGGCGTTGCAGCGGTTGTTTCGGCAGGCGGCCGTCTGCCGCATGATATCGTTTGGCAAGGCCAGAATACTCGCTTAGGACCTGATGTAGATAGCTTATATGGAGGCGTCTACAATGTCAGCGTCAGTGATCTCAGTGGCTGTGTTACTACTATTGCGGTGCCAATTCCTTTTACGCCACCGGCTAGGCCTGATTTTAGATCTTCTCCTACTTATGCAGATTCGATCTTGCTTTCACAAGCCAATGTGTATTTTGAAAACCTGAGTATTGGAGGCGTAGCCTATCATTGGGACTTTGGGGATGGCGGCTTTGCCGAACGCGAGAATCCCACTCATCTCTACCAAAATACGGGCAGCTTCCCCGTTACCTTGACGGCCTACAATTCCTATTTTGTCTGCCCGCGTGATACTACTATCTATCTAGAGATTATCCCTGATGGAGACATATTTGTACCCAATGCCTTTTCACCTAATGGCGATGGACATAATGATTTGTTTTATGTAGGGGGGGAAGGAATTCGCAACTTCGAGTTGCTGATTTTTAATCGCTGGGGAGAGTTATTGGCCCAAAGCAATGATCCTGCTTTTCGTTGGGATGGTACAAAACGACAGGGACAAGTGGTGCCAGAAGGAGTATATGTTTACCGTATCAAAGCCGTACTCAATGATGGATTTGTGGTCGATAAAGGGGGAACCATAACGCTGATTCGTTAAGGTTCCATTTTGAAAGAGTTGAGCGTTCCATGAAATGGTCGGCCTAAGCTAAGGCAAGCAGTAAAGCTACTCCAATAGCAGAGGCGATCAATACCCCTATGGCGACATTGGACAACCAAGTTTGAGACTCCTTATGGTAGTATTTGCGACTCGCTGGGATAAAATAGACGTAGGCCAAGATGGGATAGAGGCCAATCACATAGCCCAAGGCAGTTTCACCCATGGAGAAATACGCAAGCAGGCTCAAGAGGACGGTGGTACCGCCTAAGAACCAATGAAACTTGCGAAAGAAGGGGATATAAGCTTCTATATCGACTTGCTCTCTTTCTGCAGTGGACATGGTGTTGTAACCTGCGAGCAAGGTAGATGCATTTTTGGTGGTGAGGAGAAATCCTACACCAGCAAAAAACAAACCCAGAAAAATTGCGAGGAATAACATATCTAATTATACGGAAATTCTGAATTTGTGGTTAGCTTTAAAAGCGTAATTCCACACCTCTCAAATTACCTATGAATACTTTTCTCCAGCAAATTGTTACTGACCTCAAAAAAGAATTTGCTGGTGATATCTCTCAAGTTTGTATCGTCGTACCTACCCGAAGAGCGGTGGTGTTTTTGCGGGAGGCCCTAGCCGAAGCCTATCAACAGACTATCTGGGCACCGCGGATGCTCTCGATTCAGGATTTTGTGCGCCAACAATTTGATTGGCAGTTTCCGGACATGCTGCCGCTGGTCTTTGAGTTGTATGCGGTCTATATGAAGCGCTTACGAGAGGAAGATCCTGAATGGTTTGAGCCCTTTGAACGCTTTTATCCTTGGGGCGAGATGTTGGTCAAAGACTTTGATGAAGTAGATAAATACTGCGTCGATGCCCAGCAACTCTTTACCAATGTCAAGGATCTCAAAGAGATAGAGCTCTTTTTCAATCTGCCCGAAGGAGAAGAATACCAGCAAGCTTTAAAACGCTTTTGGAATACGCTACGCGCCAATGATGAGGGCCCAACCGAGACGCAGGAAAAGTTTCTGAAAATCTGGCAAACCCTTTATGATGT
Organism: Bacteroidota bacterium; assembly: GCA_038534415.1. Taxonomy (GTDB): domain Bacteria; phylum Bacteroidota; class Bacteroidia; order J057; family J057; genus JBCAWW01. The sequence continues at coordinate 9,434 of JBCAWW010000091.1, forward strand.
ATATGCTGGTTTCAAAGCCGCCTTGACCGATAAGGGCATTGGGTATGATGGCATGGCCTACCTCAATATCGTCGAGCAACTAAAAACCGATCCTGCTGCCTTAAAGCTCGAACATAAAAAAATTGTCTTTGTCGGTTTCAATGCGCTTTCGAAAGCAGAAGAGGAAATCATGGCTTCCCTGCTGGCTTCAAAGCAAGCGATAGTCTATTGGGATGTAGATTGGGCCTACTATACTCCCCCGGGAGAGCGCCCACACAAAGAAGCCCACCTTACGGGAGAAGAGCCTGCCAAATTTATCCAGGAATACCATAAAAAATGGCGAGACAAAAATTGGGACACTCGCCTGATCCTGCATGATATGCGGCAGGAACCCAAAGACATCTATCATACTGGCGTTCCACTGCAGGTGGGACAATCACAATACCTCGGCAATCTCCTCCGAGAAGAAGAAATCGAAAAGCTTAGGGGACGCGAAACTGCCATTGTATTGGCGGATGAAAATCTGCTGTTTCCAACCCTCTACGCCATGCCCTCTGAGGTCGAACGCCTCAATATCACGATGGGCTTTCCCCTAAGGCAAACCCATATATTTACGCTCTTGATGGTGGTTACGCGCTTGTTACGTAACCTTCGCTGGCAAAATGGGCAAGTGGCATTCTCGCACAGAGAAGTACAAGACATCCTTAACAATCCTTACATCAAAGCCGAAAATGCTCAGGTCAGTGAGGAAATCCTGAAGGAGGTTAGGCGTTCAAATTTGATATATGTACCTCTGCTAAGGCTGGAGCAATATCAACTAGGCCCACTTTTGAGCCACCTTTTTCATCCGCCAGAATTGAATACCGAGCAGCCCTTGGAGGATCTGAAGCCCCTAAACTTATATCTTCAAACTGTTTTTCTCTCTTTGTTAGAAGATGCTCGAGAACGTAAGGCGGTGCTTGAAGCAGAATATATCTACCATTTCCATACGCAGTTTAACCAGTTACAAGATATCCTTGATCAGTATCCGGTGCCTATCCGTTTGCGTGGCTTTGTCAATTTGTTTAGAGAGGTGATGCAAAGGGTGCGGATCCCATTTGAAGGGGAACCGCTAGTAGGCTTGCAGATTATGGGTTTTTTGGAGACGAGGGTCTTGGACTTTAAACGGGTTTACATACTTGGCGCTAATGAGGGCAATCTGCCAGACACCAGCTCTGGCAATAGTTTTATTCCCTACAATCTGCGCAAGGCTTTTGGGTTGCCGACTTTTGAGGAGAAGGATGCCATTTATGCCTATCACTTTTATCGACTCTTGCAGAGAACGGAGGAGATCCATTTGATATACAATACGGTCGTGCACGATAGCAGTGGGGGAGGATCGAAAGAGCTAAGTCGATTTATCCGACAGATTAGACACTTCTTCCCCAAGCAGCATGAGCGACTGCGGGTACATGAACGTATCGTTTCGACCCCCGCCGCCTATGGCGAAAGCCCCGTGATCAATGTGGCCAACCAGGCTGAGACGAAAGCAATCTTACATCATCGCTACATTGCTCCAGAAAGCAAGGGATATTTCTCGGCCACAGCTTTAAACACTTATTTGGGCTGTCCGCTGCGATATTATTTTCGTTATGTCGCCCAAGTCAAGGAGGCTGATGAAGTGGAAGAAACCATGGAGGCCAATACCTTTGGTAGTGTCTTGCACAATGCCTTGGAATACGTCTATAAAGATTATGAAGGCAAAACGATAGGTCCTAAT